>JAGLHR010000129.1 GCA_023143415.1 Thiomargarita sp.
TGCCCCTACAGCCCCTGAATACGTTAGGAATGAGATTTTAATCATTTCAAAAACTTTTAAAACAACCTTGTCATTTCGGATATGATTTAATTTTCATTCCTAAAGGGCGTTTTTTGTATTTTGGAGTACAACGCTTCAGCTTTGTATTTTGGAGTACAACGCTTCAGCTTTGTATCTTGGAGTACAACGCTTTAGCTTTGGACGTTTTTTGGAAGACTAAAAAACTTGCTCATCAAGTTTTAGCCTTGCAATTTCAAGGCTGAGTAGTTACAAAATAAAAACAGAAAAATGTTAAACTAATTGAAAATCAAAAATGAGTGAAAATGAAACCCAAATTCATGCGTAAAAAATGTTCGATGCCAGGGGCAGATTGAAAAATTAAAAACTTATACTTGTTCAGATAAATAAATTCACTTAAAAACCTCAGAGGTTTTGCAGCCAAACATTTTTCTGAACGTCTATAGAACCCGTTACCAATAAAGGTTCCATGAACCTATCTGGCCGCCCTATTCAAAAAATGCTGAACATAAAAATATTTTTGTTTTTGGCAATCGGTTTAAGAAATCCTTTCAAAAAATCGGATTTCTAAGCTCAAAAACGAATAGGGCCGAATAGGTTCATCATTATCCGTTTATTCAAACGGAAAATATGATTGCTCACTTTTTTTAAATGGCGAAAATTCATGTTAAACCAAAATAATTCTATTAACCAAGAAACGTATCCACTTTCTCCACTTCAACAAGGTATGTTATTTCACTACCTCTATAACCAGGAGGGTGGCAAATACATTCAACAATTGATCTGTCGATTGCATGAAGCGTTAAACATACCCGCTTTTGAGCAATCTTGGCAGAAAGTGATAGAACGACATTCCATATTGCGTACCCGTTTTCAGTGGGAAGGTTTAGAACAACCTCAACAAATGGTGCATAAGCAAGTGGAATGTCCTTTGAAGATTCAAGATTTGTGTGATTTGTCTTCTAAAACCCAAAAAAAGCAAATAGCTGATTATATTCAACAAGATAGGAAACAAGATTTTTCACTAACTGAAGCACCAGTGATGCGCTTCACCTTATTTCAATTGAGTAAGGATAATTATCAGTTCATCTGGACTTCCCATCATATTTTATTGGACGGTCGATCACGTTTTTTGATTTTACGGGAACTTTTCACTTTATATGCAGCCTACTGTCAAAACCAAGAGATAGAGTTGCCAGAGCCACATCCTTATAAAGAGTACATTGACTGGTTGCAGCAACAGGATTTTTCCAAATCGGAGCAATTTTGGCGGAAAACCTTGAAAGGTGTACAAGCGCCTACTCCACTAATTAATGGATGGGTAAATGATTCCGATTCCGTTGAAAAACTCACTTATGCCGACAAAACGCTTCATTTAACCGAGACGCTAACCAAGGATTTGCAATCTTTAGCCAAGTCTGCTGATTTAACCCTCAATACCTTGATGCAAGGTGTATGGGCATTATTATTGAGTCGTTATAGTGGAGAAGAAACGGTTATATTTGGTGCAACGCGAGCTTGTCGTTATTGGACTGATATTGAGCCAAAATCAAGGATTGGTTTATTTATCAATACTTTACCTGTTTGTACCCGTGTGGTGCCTGATTTGGACTTGTCAACCTGGCTACAAAATCTGCATCACCAATGGGTTGCTATAAAGGATCACAATATTCTCTCCTTGACAGAGATTCAAAAATGCAGCGAGATTCCCGCCAATTTGCGTTTATTTGAAACGCTCATTGTATTTGAAGACAACGATATCAATATCGAACCTGCATCAGGATACGATTGGACAGAATGCCAATTTGAATTACCACGACAAGACGACTATCCCCTAAGCTTGTATGTCATGGCAGATACTCGCTTACACCTCACATTTAAATACGAGCCACAGCGTTTCGATGCGGCTACCATCAATCGGATGATTGGACATTTCCAAACCTTGCTAGAAGGAATGATCGCTAATCCAAAACAGCGCATTTCAGCATTGCCCTGGCTGACTCAAGCGGAACGACATCAATTATTAGTAGAGTGGAACGCTAACCAAATAGAATATTCCCAACAATGTGCTCATCATCTATTTGAAGCCCAAGTCAAGCAACATCCTGACGCGGTTGCCATTGTTTTTGAAGAGCAAGCACTGACTTACCAAGAATTAAATATTCGTTCCAATAAACTTGCAAACTACCTGCAAGCCCTGACAGTGGGTCCAGAAGTGATTGTGGGCTTATGTATGGAACGCTCTTTAGACATTGTTGTTGGCGTGTTGGGCATCCTAAAAGCCGGGGGAGCTTATTTATCATTAGACCCAAACTATCCTAAAGAGCGGATTGCCTTTATGTTAAAGGATACACAAGTATCCGTTTTGTTGACTCAACAGCAATTACTTAACTGGCTTCCCCCTAACAAGGCGAGAATTGTTTGTTTGGACTCCGATTGGAAAACGATTATCCAAGAAAGTCAGGAAAATCCCGTTTTTCAAGCAACATTGGAAAACCTCGCTTATGTGATTTATACTTCTGGCTCTACTGGTACACCTAAAGGCGTGATGGTCAATCATGCCAGCTTATGTAGTTATGTCCAATCAATTCGGGTGCCACTCAAGTTAAACGATAACGACACCTACCTGCATACAGCATCCTTTGGATTTTCTGCCTCTGTTAGACAATTAATGGTACCTTTGACTCACGCCCTTAAAGTCGTTCTTGCCAGTATCGAACAAAGAGCCAATCCATTAAAACTCTTTGAACTGATCAAGCAACAAGCTGTTACCATCGTTGACTTTTCGCCCTCCTATTGGCGAAACAGCATAGAGGTACTGAATCGTCTTGACACAGCAGATAAACAAAGTTTATTGAACAATAAACTGCGCTTGATTTTATCCTCTGCTGAATCGCTCTCATCTGACATTCCTAAACGCTGGCGGCAAGATATTAAAGCGGATACCTATTTGCTCAATATGTATGGACAAACAGAAACAACGGGCATGGTCTCATTTTACCCATTGCCAAAGTTAGATCATGAACATATCACCAGCGTACCTATTGGCAAACCGCTTCCCAACGTTCAAATCTATTTACTAGAGGCCAATTTACAACCCGTACCAATAGGCGTGGTGGGAGAGTTGTATATTGGTGGCCTTCAAAGCGCACGAGGCTATATTAATCTTCCAGAACAGAGTGCATCAACTTTTATGGCTAATCCGTTTAGCACCGATAAAGCGGCGAGAATGTGCAAAACAGGTGATTTAGCCCGTTATCGTCCAGATGGCACCATTGAATTTATAGGTCGTCTTGACAATCAAGTCAAAATTCGTGGTTTCCGGATTGAATTAGGCGAAATTGAAGCCGTGCTGGCTCAACATCCTTCGGTACGAGAAAATGCGGTTATCGTTCAAGAAATATCAAAAACAGAGCCACGTTTAATTGCCTTTATCGTTGCTCAACCAGAGCAAGTGATTGATAATGCTGAATTACGAGGTTTCCTGAACGAACGATTGCCTGACTATATGCGACCATCAGCCTTCGTGATGATTGATGTTATGCCACTCATCCCCAATGGTAAGGTAGATCGACACGCCTTACCGGCACTAGAAAGTCAGTATCCAAAGTTAGAAACGACTTATATCATACCACAAACGGAAGCTGAACAACGCATTGCAGTGGTGTGGCAACAAGTGCTACAACTAAAAAAAGTCGGTATTTATGACAATTTCTTTGAATTGGGGGGGAATTCGTTACTGATGGCACAGGTACAAAGCAAGTTGCAGATCCTCTTTAAAAAACCATCGCTGTCAGTCGTTGAATTGTTTCAATACCCCACCATCTATGCGCTGGCAAAACACTTAACGCAAGAGGATATCCAAGAGACATCAGAGGTTTTCAAAACATCAAAGGTCTCCAGCAACAAAGATATTGCCATTATCGGCATGTCTTGTCGTGTGCCAGGAGCGGAAAATGTCGACACTTTTTGGCAAAATTTATGTGATGGTATTGAGTCAATCACCTTCTTTACTGATGAGGAATTGCTGGCAAAAGGTGTAGAACCCACTTTATTGAATGATCCCAATTATGTCAAAGCCAGTCCAGTCTTGGAGGGTATTGAATTATTTGATGCTCCTTTTTTTGGTTACAGTCCAAGAGAAGCTGAAATAATGGATCCACAACATCGCCTGTTTCTTGAATGTGCTTGGGAAGCGATTGAAAATGCCGGTTATGATGTTGAGCGAGTTAAAGAGGCTATAGGAGTTTATGCCGGTACCAATAGAAGCACTTACTTATTGGATAACCTATACTCCAACCGTGAATTACGAGAAGCCGGAAGTAGTTTTTTCCAACTGATGATAGGCAATGACAAAGATTTTTTAGCGACTCGTACCTCTTACAAACTTGATCTCAAGGGACCCAGTATCAGCATACAAACAGCCTGTTCTACGTCACTCGTTGCCGTTCATGTCGCCTGTCAAAGCCTGTTGGCTGGTGACTGTGATATCGCATTAGCGGGGGGCGTTTCAATCATTGCGCGACAAAATGAAGGTTATTTAAATGATGGCACGATTTTTTCCCACGATGGTCATTGTCGTGCTTTTGATGCGAGAGCGCAGGGTACAGTTAATGGTAATGGACTTGGCATTGTTGTGCTAAAAAGACTGGAGCAAGCATTAACCGATGGTGATTGCATTCATGCCGTTATCAAAGCATCAGCCATTAATAATGATGGTGCTTTGAAAGTGGGTTATACTGCGCCTAGCGTTGATGGTCAAACGGCACTGATTGCCAAAGCAATGCAGGAAATTGATCCAGAAACGATTAGCTATATAGAAACCCATGGTACTGGGACCGCTCTAGGTGATCCAATTGAAATAACGGCATTGACTCAAGCGTTTCGTCGCTATACTCAGAAAAAAGGGTATTGTGCAATTGGTTCACTTAAAAGCAATATGGGACATTTAATTGAAGCCGCTGGGGTTGCCGGATTGATAAAAACCGTCTTGGCACTCAAACACAAGAAGTTGCCACCCAGTTTACATTTTGAACAACCGAATCCCAAAATTGATTTTGCCAATAGCCCCTTTTTTGTGAATACCACTTTATCTGAATGGAAGTCAGACGGCGCACCTCGTCGTGCTGGGGTAAGTTCTTTTGGTATTGGGGGTACTAATGCTCATGTCATTTTAGAAGAAGCCCCATTATCAGTAGGGGCAATCCCTTGTGGTTGCCCATCTCAGTTAACAGTTAACAGTGATTCCCAGCCTTCTAAGCCTAAACGTCCTTGGCAATTACTGGTGTTATCGGCGAAAACGGCTTCTGCATTAGAAACCGCAACGGCTAATTTGGCTGAACATTTAAAACAACACCCCGATATTAACTTAGCGGATGTGGCTTATACCCTAAGTCAAGGTCGCAAAGTTTTTGAGCATCGCCGCATATTGGCTTGCCAAACCGTCGATGAGGCAACGGAAGCACTAAGTACCCTCGCACCCATTTTGACACATATCGAGAGACACAAAATGCGACCTGTGGTGTTTATGTTTTCAGGGCAAGGTTCGCAATACGTGAATATGGCGTTGGAACTTTACCAACATGAGTTGATATTCCGTGAACAGGTTGATAAATGTGCTGAAATTCTTAAGCCTCATCTGAACCTTGATCTGAGAAATGTACTTTATCCCAATGCTGAACAAATTGCTGAGGCAGAAAAACAACTTGAACAAACCGCAATCACTCAACCGGCCTTGTTTGTCATTGAATACGCACTCGCTCAATTATGGATAGCGTGGGGGCTACAGCCAGTCGCCATGATTGGTCACAGTATTGGCGAATATGTAGCTGCCTGTCTGGCTCAGGTGTTTTCCCTAGAAGATGCTCTCGCGTTGGTGGCGGTTCGGGGACAATTGATGCAATCATGTCCGAGCGGTTCTATGCTCAGTGTGCCTTTGCCAGAGGCGGAAGTCAAACAACTTATGAATCAGGTGAATCAGGAACTTTCGTTGGCAGCACATAACGCACCCTCTTTGTGCGCCGTGTCCGGCACGAAAGAGGCGGTGACCAACTTGAAAAACCGCTTGACGGCACAAGGCGTGGAATGTTTGCGGCTACATACTTCTCATGCTTTCCATTCTGCCATGATGGAACCCATTTTGGCACCATTCACGGCGCAGATTAAAAAAATGCGTTTGCATCCACCGCAAATGTCCTACTTGTCTAATGTAAGTGGCACTTGGATTACCGCAGCAGAGGCCACAAATCCTGACTACTGGGCCAGACACTTGCGCCACACTGTACGTTTTGCCGAAGGTTTGCAGGAGTTATTAAAAAACCCCGAATCCGTTTTACTAGAAATTGGCCCTGGACGGACATTAGCGACATTAGCAGGGCGGCACCCGGACAAAACCGCAGAACATAAAATATTTCATTCAGTACGTCATCCTAAAGATCAACAAGCTGACCTGTCATTTTTACTAACCACACTTGGCAAACTTTGGTTGGCGGGTGTATCCATAGATTGGTCTAGTTTCTATGCAGAAGAGCAACGTCAGCGTCTGCCCTTGCCCACTTATCCGTTTGAACGGCAACGTTACTGGATTGAAGCACCCAAAAGTGTACCTCAAGCTTCACTGGACAAAAAGCCGGCTATTTTCTTGGATAAAAAACCTGACATGAGTGATTGGTTTTATCTACCAGTATGGAAACAATCTACGCCCTTGCTGACGAAACCAGAAAAATTGGCAGCCTCGTGCTGGCTAGTGTTTCTTGACCCTTGTGATTTGGGAACTCAACTGAGCAAAAAATTGGAGCAAATAGATCAAGAAGTCATCACCGTGAAAGTAGGAACGGAATTGACTCAGATCAATGACAGTGAATACACTCTGAATCCCCAGCAATCTGAGGACTATGAAGCCTTGCTCAAAAAACTTCGTACCCTCAACAAGATACCCCAAACGATTGTTCATTTATGGACTGTCACCCATAATAGTGACGAGGCTCCAAAATATGAAAGGGTTGACGAAGCACAAACGTTGGGCTTTTATAGTCTCTTATTTTTAACCCAAGCGATTGAAAAACAAGAACTGACCAATGACATTCAACTCATGCTCGTGTCAAATAACGTGCAGAAAGTCACCGGGGAAGAGACGTTGTATCCAGAAAAATCAACGGTACTTGGCCCCATTAAGATCATTGGGCAAGAATATCCAAATATCCATTGTCGTAGCATTGATGTGCTTATTCCGCCAGAAAAAATTGAATTTGAGCAACTCATCGATCTATTATGGGCTGAATTGACAAATCAAACCACAGACAAAATGGTTGCCTACCGTGCTGGACATCGTTGGGTGCAAACTTTTGAGGCGGTTAGATTAGAGGAGCCACTCAATAGAAAATCACGACTGAGAGAAGGAGGGACTTATCTGATCACCGGTGGACTAGGTGGGATTGGATTGGTGTTAGCAGAACATCTAGCAAAAACGGTACACGCCAACTTGATTTTGACGGGGCGTTCCCAACTTCCCAGCCGAAGTGACTGGGATGAATGGCTAACCACTCACGATGAACATGATAATGTCAGCCGCAAAATTCGGAAAGTCCAAGCACTTGAAAAGCAAGGTGGCAAAGTGATGACAACTCGTGCCGATGTAGCTAACCAGCAACAAATGGAAGAAGTCATTAAACAAGCCAAGCAACAATTTGGCTTGATCAATGGAGTCATTCACGCAGCAGGGGTGCCAGATGGTGCTTTGATACCACGCCAAACGCCAAAAACTGCCGAAACGATTTTTAGTCCCAAAATAAAAGGTACATTGGTGCTTGACCAGATTTTGAGCGAATTTGAATTGGATTTTTTGGTCCTTTGCTCATCAATCGCTTCTGTTTTCGGAACTGGGGGACAAGTTAGCTATACTGCTGCAAATAGCTTTCTTGATGCGTTTGCTCACTTTAAAAACACCAAAGGGGATAAATCCACCATTGCCATTAATTGGGATGCGTGGCAAGAAGAGGGAATGGCGGTTGATGCCTTAGATCATTATGGACGAATAAGCCAAACAGTTGCCCAAGTATCAGTATCCAACCCCCGGCAAACGAAAGCCGTTTCTCATCCCTTATTTGACGACTGTATTATCGAAAGTGCGGTTCAAGAAAGATACATTAGCCACTTGAGTGTCAGTCAGTTCTGGTTTTTGGATGAACATAGGATTAAGGGAAAATCAGTACTACCAGCTACCGCCTATCTTGAATTAGCCCGGGCTGCCTTTGAACCTCACGCCAAATTAGACACGATTGAAATTCGGGAAATCTATTTTCTCTATCCCTTGATAGTGCCCGAAAATGAGGAGAAAGAAGTCCACACGGTCCTAACAAAACAGGGAGACCATTTTGAATTTGTGATTAGCAGCCGAACTGGACCAGAAACTTGGCAAGAACATGCGAAGGGCTTTATCACGGATACGGCAGCACAACCCACGAAATATAATATAGAAGCCATTGAACGTGATTGTCAACAACCGAAAATCATCTCGAACGGTTTGGCCCAGACGGTATTAGAAGCAAGCATGGTCCAATTTGGCCCCCACTGGTACAGCTTGCAGTGGATGAAATTAGGCCACCGTCAAGGACTCGCTTTCCTTGAGTTGGCAAACGATTTAGTGGCTGATTTGAATGTTTATCAGTTACATCCAGCCTTATTAGACATGGCAGTCATTTTCCTTAAACTCCATGAACAGTCTCAAGTACTGAATTTACCATTTTATTATAAAAAGGTTACCATCAAAGCGCCATTACCTGCAAAGTTCTACAGTTATGTGAGATACGTGGACCGAGCGCAAACGCTCAAATTTAATGTCACACTCATAGATGAGCAGGGCATGGAACTGGTTAATATTGAAGAATTCACCTCACGCGAAGTGACGGATGATAAAGTAAACCGAGGGATGGCTAAATCAAATTCTCTGGTTTCCAATAAGAACAGTAAGCAACAGCGTGCTCAAGAACTGCCATCCCCTGAAATCGCCGGAAAGGGTACAACAATTACCGATATCCTGCAAAAAAACATAAAAAATGGATTGTTATCCACAGAAGGTGTGGATGTTTTTACTCGTATTATGACGGCCCAATTTCCACAGATTATTGTATCAACAAGAGATTTATCCTCTCGTTTTGAGCAAAGCAATATTTCTACCGTCTTGAGTTTTGCGACAAAAGCTGAATCAGCGACATCTTCGCTCAAAAGCACAGCACATCCACGTCCTCAAATTGGTTCTGCCTATCTGGCCCCTCGTAGTGATATGGAAAAAACGTTGGCCGATATTTGGCAAAAGCTACTGGGCATTGAACAGATAGGTATCCACGATGACTTTTTTGAGTTGGGTGGTGATTCCCTATTGGCAACGCGAATTATTTCCCATCTGCGTGAAACTTGCAATATCGGATTGGATATAAATATTCTGTTTGATAAACCTACCGTGGCTGCTATCGTCGAATATATTGAAAAATTGGATGTACAAAACCCTACGGCCTCTCATGATACGAAAGGTAAACGTATAGAAGGTGAAATATGAAAAAAATTGAAAATTTTTTATTTGAACTCTATGACTTGGACATCAAACTTTGGCTTCAGGAAGATGCTCTGCGTTACAGTGCGCCAGAAGACGGCATTACCAGTGATTTACTTGCCCAATTGCGCGAGCATAAAATGGAAATAATAGCGTTTCTTAAAGATAATCCATTTTTTGAGGATAATGTTTTGAAAAAACGTCATTCCCAAGCAAGTAGTACAACTCTTCTTGAGCCCATACGAAAACTTTCTCGTGAAAACAAGAAATTTCCACTCTCTTTTGCCCAACAACGACTCTGGTTCCTATATCAACTGGAAGAAAAAAATGCGGTTTACAACTTACCCGTCGCACACCGTATAGAAGGACCGCTGCACTATCATGCCCTTGAACAAAGCCTGCAGGAAATAGTGCGTCGTCATGAAACACTGCGTACTACTTTTCCAACGGTGAATGGTGAGCCTATACAAGTGGTTCAGCTTATTTCAGAACTTTACCCTCAAGTATTATTACCCATTGTTGACTTACGAAATCTACCGCCAGAAAAACAAAAGACTGAAGTACAACGACTCAGCAACGAAGAGGCTCAACATCTATTTGACTTAGTTCAAGGCCCCTTGTTTCGTGCAAAATTACTCAAGCTGGGAGCAGATACTTATGTATTTCTGTTCAATCTACACCACATTATTTCGGATGGTTGGTCTATTCAGATATTTATTCGTGAATTGTGGAATATTTATGAAGCATTTTTGCAAGGTAAGCCTTCCCCTTTATCACCATTACCTATCCAATATGTGGACTTTTCCAGCTGGCAACGACAATGGTTAGGTGGAAAAGTCCTTGAGCAACAACTCACTTATTGGAAACAACAATTGGCGGACGCTCCGACCTTACTTGAATTGCCGATTGACCGTATTAGACCGCCACTCCAACGATTTATGGGAAAAAAATTATCCCTATCCATTTCACATCAACTGACAGCACAACTTAAAAAGCTGAGTCAGCAAACGGGGACAACCCTCTTTATGATACTGTACTCTGCTTTTGCTATCTTACTATTCCGTTACAGTAGACAAAACGATATTATAATAGGTTCTCCTATCTCTAACCGCACTCAAAAACAAGTCGAATCCCTTATTGGTTTTTTTGTCAACAACTTGGTATTACGTCTTAATCTTTCAGGCAATCCGTCTTTTAAACAAATTATGCAACAAGCACGGAAAGTCGCGTTAGAGGCTTATGCTCATCAGGATATTCCTTTTGAACGACTGGTGGATGAATTACAGCCAGAAAGGAATCTGAGTTATTCACCGCTGTTTCAAGTGGCATTTGTATTACTCAATGTTCCCAAGTCAACCCATGATTTATCGGACTTAACCATTAATCGTTTCAAAGTAGAAACTGGAACATCAATGTTTGACTTGACGTTGACAATGTTGGAAAAAAACTCAAAACTAGAAGGTACTTTTGAATACAGCACAGATTTGTTTGATACCCCTACGATAAACCGGATGGCGGGACATTTCAAAACCTTACTAGAGGGCATCATTGCCAATCCTGAACAACTTATTTCAAATTTACCTTTGTTGACGGATGCAGAACAACGCCAGTTGCTAGTGGAATGGAATAATACTCAAACTGAATATCCCCAAGATCAGTGTATCCATCAATTATTTGAAGCCCAAGTCGAAAAAACGCCGGATGCTATTGCCCTCGTATTTGAAGATCAACAACTGACTTATAGGCAATTAAATAACAAAGCTAATCAACTCGCACATTATCTCAAAACACTTGGCGTTGAACCAGAAGTTTTGGTTGGACTCTGTGTGGAACGTTCCATAGAAATGCTCGTAGGACTATTAGGCATCCTTAAAGCGGGTGGGGCTTATGTGCCACTTGATCCCGCCTATCCTATAGAACGCCTAGCGTTTATGTTAGCGGATTCACAAGTTCGGATGTTATTGACTCAACAAGACTTAGTGGCTAGTTTGCCTAGTCAGGCACAAGTCGTTTGCTTAGATAAAGACTGGGAACGTATTTCTCAGGAAAGTGAAGCCAATATTATCAATACCACTAGCCCGGATAATTTAGCCTACGTGATTTATACCTCTGGCTCAACGGGCAAACCAAAAGGCGTTCAAATTCAGCACCGTTCCTTAACAAATTTTTTATTGAGTTTGCGCAAAACGCCTGGTTTAAGTGAACAGGATACTTTACTAGCTATAACCACAATATCTTTTGACATTGCGGCTTTAGAACTCTACTTGCCCCTTATTGTCGGTGCTAAAATCGTGTTGGTGACTCGTGAAGTGGCTGCTGATGGTTTACAATTATTGGAGAAACTTAATCAAGCAGGTATAACCGTCATGCAAGCAACGCCAGCGACTTGGCGTTTACTTTTATCTGCCGGCTGGAAAAATAGCCTTCATCTAAAAATCTTTATCGGTGGCGAGGCATTACCCCAAGAACTGGCTCATCAGTTGCTTAATAAAGGTCAAACGATTTGGAACTTGTATGGTCCGACAGAAACCACGATTTGGTCTAGCGTTTTTCAAGTAGGGGTTCAAGAGGCGGTTCAGACAAAAGGAGGCTTAGAATCCATTGGTCGTCCGATTGCTAATACCCAAATTTATCTGTTAGATCAATATTTACAACCCGTACCAATCGGTGTGTCTGGTGAATTGCATATTGGCGGTGCGGGTTTAGCTCGTGGCTACCTCAACCGCCCTGAATTAACAGCCGAAAAGTTCATCCAGAATCCCTTTAGTGATTCCGATGCTCGCCTTTACAAAACAGGTGATTTAGCTCGTTATCTTCCCGATGGTAATATAGAATATCTTAATCGTATTGATAACCAGGTGAAACTTCGCGGTTTTCGTATTGAATTGGGTGAAATCGAAGCGGTGCTGCTACAACATCCTGAAGTGCATGAGGCAGTTGTCATCATCCGGGAAGATCAGCCAGGAGATAAACGTTTAGTCGCCTATCTAGTGCTAACAAAGGCACAAGAGGTTATGCCCAAGACTCTGCGCCAATTCCTCAAGGAAAAGTTGCCAGACTATATGGTGCCATCCGCCTTTGTGGAACTGGAAGCCATACCTCTTACGCCTAATGGTAAAGTTGATCGCCGCGCTTTACCCGTTCCCGATATGTTAGGGGGTATTGAAGCTGATTTTGTGCCACCACATACTCCTGCTGAAGAAATTCTAGCGACCATTTGGGCTGAAATCCTAAAAGTGGAAAAAGTGGGTATTCATGATAACTTTTTTGAGTTAGGGGGACATTCTCTGCTCGCCACTCAAGTCATGTCACGGATACGCGATGCTTTTGAAGTCGAACTGCCATTGCGTGAATTATTTGAATCACCCACTATAGCCAACTTCAGCAAACGCATTGATGAAACAAGTCGCCTGAATAACATAAGTATTTTACCGGCTATCAAACCTATTTCTCGCACGGAAAAACGACTTTTATCCTTTCCCCAACAAAGGTTATGGTTTTTGGACCAATTGGAAGAAAAAAGAGACACTCATAGTATGTCAATCCCCCTACGTCTGACGGGTATCCTCAACGTAGCTGCCTTGGAACAATGCTTGACCGAAATAGTGTGCCGTCATGAAAACCTACGCACTACCTTTCAACTCAGAAATGGCGAAGCGGTTCAGGTTATTGGTTCCCCATTTCCAGTCAAATTATCCGTCGTATTTTTACAGAACAAGTCCGAAGTTGAGCAAATGGCAGAAATACAACGGCTGGCTACTCAGGCTCATCAACAACCCTTTGAACTCGCACTGGGGCCATTGTTACGTTTCACCTTGCTACAGCTAGGAGAACAGTCCCATATCCTGCTGCTAACCATGCATCATATTATTTCCGATGGCTGGTCGATAAAAATATTTATTCGTGAATTGTCTATTCTTCATGCGGCTTTTTCTATCGGCGAACCTTCCCCTTTGCCAAAGTTGCCTATTCAATATGCCGATTTCGCTTATTGGCAGCATCAATGGCTAACGGGAGAGGTGTTAGAAACGCTACTTAATTACTGGAAACAGCAATTAAAAGAGGCTCCCCCTCTTTTAGAACTGCCCACGGATCGACCACGACCATCAATACAGACCTACCGAGGCGCCAAACAAGTTTCAGAATTGTCCCCATCGCTTTCCCAGGGACTCAAAACCCTAAGCCGTCAGGCGAATGTCACCTTGTTCATCACTCTACTCAGTGCGTTTAAGCTCTTGCTCTCTCGTTATACAGGGCAAACCAACATTGTTGTGGGTACGCCGATTGCGGGTCGCAATCGCACGGAGTTAGAAAATTTAATAGGCTTTTTCATTAACACCCAGGTTCTATACACGGATTTGTCGGGCAACCCAAGTTTCCATGAACTGCTCAGTCGTGTTCGCGAAGTGGCTTTGGGCGCTTATGCACATCAGGAATTACCTTTTGAAAAATTGGTGGAAGAGTTGCAACCAGAACGGAACTTGAGCTATACCCCACTGTTTCAAGTGTGGTTTAACATGATTAACCTAGCAGAACCTCAAGACGAACAATCCGGCTTAACCGTAGAACGCTTCTCTCTTAGTGAAGAAATTCCTTCACAATTCGACTTAACGCTGTATGTTAAAGAAAAAGAGCAAGCTATTCAGTTGACCCTGGTTTACAATGTTGATCTATTTGACGCGCCGCGGATGGTTGAAATGCTTAATCAATTTCACCATTTGCTGTTTCAGATTGTCGCAGCACCGGATAAATCAATACAATACTATTCTTTGGTCACAGCAGAATCTCGATCATTACTTCCTGAGCCAAGTGCAATTTTACCTGAGCCAACCTATAAAACGGTTACCGACCTTTTCGCTTCTTGGGCAAACCAAACACCAGCACAATTAGCTGTTTGTCAAGGCGAACATAGTTGGACTTATAAAGAATTAGCTGAAAGTGCTCATTCCTTAGCACAGGTTTTACTGGCTCAAGGTATAAAACGGGGAGAGGTTGTTGCCGTGTTTGGTCAGCGAAGCTTTGGAATGATTGCCTGTATGATGGGCATTTTTTTGAGTGGTAGAGTGTTACTTACTCTCGATCAGAAACTTCCAAAAAAGCGACGACAACTCATGCTTCAAGAAGCTAAAGCCAAGCTGTTATTGTCAATTGGTAATATGCTTGCAGAAGATGAATGGATGCGGCAATCATGGAAAAGTATTATCTGTATCGCACCAGATACCGGACGGGCTGTTAATGGGGAAAATAATCTATCAGAAACAAAACCATTGCCTAAGCTGGTTGGCAATGATGCCGCTTATATTTTCTTTACTTCAGGCACAACTGGTATTCCAAAAGGGGTGTTGGGATGTCATAAAGGAATGTCACACTTTCTCAATTGGCAACGACAAACATTCGCTGTTGGGCCTTCTGATCGCTGTGCACAATTGACCGGTTTATCATTTGATGTACTTATCAGGGATGTTTTCCTACCCTTGGTGAGTGGTGCTACCCTTTATATTCCAACAGGAGAATTGGATAACATTAATCCAGCTATCATTTTGCCTTGGCTAGAAAAAGAACGGATTTCTCTTTTCCATACTGTGCCTTCACTGGCACAATCGTGGTTATCCAACGTACCGCAAGCGGTTTCTCTATCAGCCTTACGCTGTCTATTTTTTGCGGGAGAACCGCTCACTGGAAAACTAATCTCCCGGTTGCGCCAGGCTTTTCCGCAAACAGGTGAAATTGTCAATTTCTATGGACCGACAGAGACAACTTTAGCGAAGTGTTACTACCAGATACCGGTTGATATTTATCCAGGGGTACAGCCAGTAGGCACACCATTGCCTGAAACTCAAGCACTTGTTCTTAATAAAAGTAATCAACTGTGCGGCTTAGGAGAGGTAGGGGAGATCGTTTTGCGTACCCCTTTTAGAAGTTTAGGTTACATTAATGCTCCGGATGAAAACCAACGGAAATTTATCAAAAATCCTTTTCGTAACGATGAACGAGATTTGCTTTACTACACAGGTGATCGCGGACGTTATAGTATGGACGGCACTCTTGAGATTATGGGTCGTTTTGATAGTCAGATCAAGATTAGAGGTATACGCATTGAGCTAGGAGAGATTGAAGTCGTCTTAGCTCAACATCCAGCTATTGCTGAAACGGTTGTCATGGTTCAAGGAGAGACTGATAACAAATATCTGGTGGCATATTATACCGTAATAAACCAAAAGCCAGATATCACGCCTAGTACCCTGCGTCCCTTTATCAGAGAAAAGTTGCCTGATTACATGATACCATCCGCTTTTGTGGAACTGGAAGCCATACCTCTTACGCCTAATGGTAAAGTTGATCGCCGCGCTTTACCAGCCCCGGAACAAACTCAAGATAATCAAGAAAGTTTTGTCGCACCCCAGGATAAATTGGAACAGCAACTAGCCAATTTATGGGAAAAAGTATTACACGTCCACCCGATTGGGAGGCATGATAACTTTTTTGAATTGGGCGGACATTCTTTGTTGGCAGTGACGTTGTTGGCTCAGATTGAAAAAGCCTTTGGTCAGGGCTTATCTATGATGACGATTTTTCAGGCTCCAACGATTGCACAATTTACGGATATTCTGCGCGATCAGGGTTATAAAACCACTTGGCGTGCCTTACAAGCAATTCAAGCTCAAGGTTATCGTCCACCTTTATTCTTCATAGGTTCTACTAACTATGCCCGTGCCATAGCACCATCGCAGGGTACAGATCAACCTGTGTATGGGTTAAATCTTTTTGGGCTTCAACCCGCAGATGGCACAACGCCTTCTTTGACAGTTGAATGGATTGCTAGGCAGTATATCCAAGATATCCAAACGGTGCAGCCAGAAGGACCTTATTATTTATGTGGTTACTGCGGCGATGC
This sequence comes from Thiomargarita sp., assembly GCA_023143415.1. GTDB lineage: Bacteria > Pseudomonadota > Gammaproteobacteria > Beggiatoales > Beggiatoaceae > QNES01. The sequence goes on from JAGLHR010000129.1 coordinate 16,461, forward strand.
AAAAGTCGCTTTTGAAATGGCTCTGCAATTGCAAGCACAAAAGCAATCAGTGGCTTTCTTGGCTTTTATTGATGTGGTTTGGAGAACATCGTCAATCCAATTACAGAACCGCTATGTTCGCTTTTGGCACAATCTGTTAGAATTTGGTCCGAGTTACTTCTTCTATAAAATACGAGAGAAAATCAAATTTTTCCAGGGACGTTTGTTTTTAAGGTTAAGCAAACTAGAAAAGGAAAAGAAGCATTATGAGCAGATTGGAGAAGCATTGCCGCTTCAATTACAGCATAAGCTGTTAATCAAATCGTTTTTTAAAGCATTGACTCATTATGTGCCACAACCTTATCCGGGAGGCATTACGCTATTTTTATCCTACGAATGGCGTTCAAAGGATTCATCGGCTTTAGCTAAATTAGTGACTGAAGGTGTAGAAGTTCACGAAATAGCGGGGTATCATCGTAATTTGTTTGAGGAACCTCAAGTGAGTGAATTAGGAGGGCAGATAAAGCGTTGTTTAGAAAAGACTCAAAATGCGAATTAAGGGTTGTTTATATTTCGCACGGCTGAATATTATACCTGCCAGGTTTTAAAAACCTGGCAGGTATTGCGCTCCTTTAAATACTATTTTTTGCCTAATGCCAGTAATAACATTATACTTCCTATTGTTCCTAGTACAATGCCTAATATCAGCATGTTCAGATTAAAAAATCCATATATTTTCAATGAGATAATGATACTGGAGCTAATGATTAACGCGCTACCAATGAGTATCCATAAGAGACGTTCATACCATCGTTGTGTTTCTTTGCGTAAGAGGCTTAATTCATGGCTAATACGTTTGATATGCGCTGATTCTTCTTGTCGTTGAACGAGCATTTCATGGATTAGCATCGGAAATTCAGGTAAATTTTCAGCCCATAAGGGTAAATTAGTACGGATGCCTTTGAGAAAGGCGCGTAGCCCTATCCGTTCATCCATCCATTTTTCTAAAAAGGGTTTAGCCGTTTGCCATAAATCTAAATCGGGGTAGAGTTGCCGCCCTAAACCTTCAATATTGAGTAGGGTTTTTTGTAGCAAAACTAATTGGGGTTGCACTTCCATATTAAAACGCCGCGCCGTTTGAAAAAGACGCAATAATACCATCCCAAAAGAGATTTCTTTTAAAGGTTTGTCGAAAATGGGTTCACAAACGCTACGGATAGCCCCTTCAAATTCTTCTATCCGTGTGCCAGGGGGTACCCATTCTGAGTGAACATGTAATTCTGCTACCTTGTGATAGTCTCGGCGAAAAAAAGCGAGAAAATTGGCGGCTAAATAATGTTGATCTTCGGTGCTGAGTGTACCCATGATACCAAAATCGACGGCAATATAAGAGGGACGATTTGGGTGACGAGTATCGACAAAAATATTGCCTGGGTGCATGTCAGCATGAAAAAAGTTATCTCTGAAGACTTGGGTGAAAAAAATCTCTACGCCAATGTCGGCTAGATGTTTTAAATCGACATTTTGACGTTTTAAAGTCGCTATGTCGCTGACAGGGATACCACTCACACGTTCCATCACCATGACATTTGATAGCGTGTAATCCCATTCTATTTCAGGCACATAGAGCAGTTCAGAGTCTTTAAAATTGCGTCGGAGTTGGGCGGCATTGGCTGCTTCTCGTATGAAATCTAATTCATCGTAAAGTGTTTTTTCAAATTCCGCGACGACTTCTAAGGGGCGTAGGCGACGTCCATCTTTCCAGTAACGTTGCGCCAGTTCTGCGAATAAGTAAAGTAATTCAATGTCTTTACGAATACTGGATTTAATGCCTGGACGTAATACTTTGACGACGACTTTGCGCCCATTATGCAAACGGGCTGCATGAACTTGGGCAACAGAGGCGGCTGCAGTATGAGTTATCTCAAAGGCGGCAAAGACTTCATCTATGGGACGCGCATAAGATTTTTCAAGAATTTTGCGGACTTCCTCGCCACTAAAGGGGGCGACTTTGTCTTGTAATTTTGCCAATTCTAAAGCAATATCATCAGGCAATAAGTCGCGGCGGGTGGAGAGAATTTGACCAAATTTGACAAAAATGGGTCCCAGTTCTTCTAAGGCAAGCCGAATTCGCATACCCCGGGTGAGATGTTTAGGGCGTAACCAATAACCAGGTACGAAGTAAGCTAATAAGCGCAGTGGACGAAAAATTTTGGAAGTGAGTAATAATTCATCAAGTCCATAACGCACAATAATACGGTAAATGGTTAGCAGACGTATGATCTGACGGAGAATTTTCATGTTAATCGTTGCATCTGTTGTTCTAAACGTTCAAGATCATGACGCGCAGTGATTGAATTTATCAACTGTGAGACTTCTCTGGTTGAGGTAAAGAGTCAGGTTGAGGTAAGGGAATTGTGGCTTCATCGTGTTTGACCACAATCGTGCCTGCTATTTTGTCATGCCAGGCTTGTTTACGTTTGTCTATTATGAACCATAAGAAACCTAATAAAAAAAATAGGATGGAAATAAAATAGCCTATACAACGCAGTAGTGCTTGTTTAGGTGTTATGGCTAAACCGCTATGGGCATCGACAATTTGGCAATCTAATAGTAACTTGCCTGGTGTTGCCCCATATCCAATCCAGAATAAAATGATCAGCATGAAAGGCAAAACAGCATTAATCAAAAATGCTTGCCATAAATGTTTGGTAAAGAGCATTTGCCATTCTCCTTGTTGTATCATTTTGCTAATATCTCCCTGTATATCAGCATTCTGATGCCCATAAATCATATAAGACAATAGCAATAATAGGGGTAGCATCCATAGCAGATCAATTAAGGTAGCAGTGGCACGTCGCCAAAATCCGGCATATTCGGTTAGTGATGTAATCATATCAGTTCTCAGTTCTCAGTTCTCAGTTTTCAGTGACTTCGTTTTACAATTTATATCCTCTATGCACCGCGACAATTCCCCCACTTAAATTGTGATAATCACAACGCTCAAAACCTGCATTTTGCATCATTTCAAGAAAAGTGTCTTGATTGGGGTGCATACGAATGGATTCTGCTAAATAGCGGTAACTTTCAGCATCTTTCAGCATTAATTGACCTAATAGGGGTAATACTTTAAAGGAGTAAAGGTCATATAAAGGTTTTAGGGGGCGGACTTTCAATTCTGAAAATTCCAGAATGAGGGCGCATCCACCAGGTTTTAATACCCGTCGTATTGAACGGATAGCGGCTTCTTTATCACTGACATTACGCAGTCCAAATGCCATCGTAATTATATCAAAACTATTGTCGGCAAAGGGTAAAGATTCTGCATCGACTTGTGTATAGTTGACTAATATGCCTTGATTGAGTAGGCGATCACGCCCGACTTGTAGCATGGCGGCATTGATATCCGCTAAAACAACTTGACCTTCTTTGCCGACTATTCTGGCAAACTTTGCGGCTAAATCGCCTGTACCTCCTGCTAAATCCAGGACTTTTTGTCCACGCCGTACCCCCGATAATTGAATGGTAAAGCGTTTCCATAGGCGATGAATCCCACAAGACATGAGGTCATTCATTAAGTCGTAGCGGGTTGCCACTGAATCAAATACTTGTGCGACGCGCTGGACTTTTTCTTCATAAGGGATTTTGGTAAAACCAAAATGGGTTGTGTTTTCAGTCATTAGTTTTTTTTAGTGAGTTGTAGCATTACGTTATTATCTATAATGAATAGGAATAAGTCAATTTTTAAATTCGATGTTCAAGTTTTTCTTCAAAAAACTTGAACATCGAATACTAAATTTCCCCAATCCGTTTTTTGAGAAAGTAAATCACTATTTGGCAAAAAGGTCTATATTTTCCGTTTATTTTGCTTTCATATTTTTGAATTTTGGTTTTAATATCTGAAACATGCCGCTTTTTTACCTTTGATGTTGATGATCTCTTCTTTCACTTGATCTATTATTGCTTTTCTGTTATTAACCAGTACTTGCGTATTTAAATTCAAAACGTCATTTAATTCCTTATTAATAATTGGATCATCAGAATAGATTAAACCATTCGAGGTTTAAGTTTTTTGAAGAAAAACTTAAACCTCGAATACTTTTATATTTTATTAATGTTTCACCATTTTTTGATTTATCTGCCGGATTAATAGTCATGTAGGTGGGCAAAGTCCTTTTCGTGCAA
>JAGLHR010000013.1 GCA_023143415.1 Thiomargarita sp.
CTTCCGACAGCGAATCTGTTAAGAAGCAGAATGGTGTGGCAGAAGTTGAGATCATTTCTGATCATGTAAAACAGGATTGTGAAGTTGACGTGAACCCTGATACCAAATGTGTAAAGAATGTACTGAAACCGGTTGGTGTAATCGAACGTGAAGACGCAAAAGTAATCCTTGACATTGAAACGGTGCAGAAACTAGATGAGAATACAGATAATATTGTTACAACCACAGACAGCGTTAACATTACCATAGAAATTGAATCCGTAACGGTAATGCACAATGGTAAAGAAGTGGTGATTAAACGTAATCAAGACGAAAATAATACGATTAACCCTGAATTTGCTAAAACATCACGTTCTTGTCCACCCTTTTGTATTAACCCAATGAATTTGGCACCTGGTATTGAAACCATTGCTGAATTAGAAGTGCTTGACTACCTGAAAAAAGTGAGTAGCGGTGACAACTCCATTTTGGTGATTGACTCACGCACACCTGAATGGATCATTAAAGGCTCAATTCCAGGCGCAGTTAATATTCCTTGGGATGTTTTCAGTGGAACTAGCACGCCCATCATTAATAAACTCTTGGAAGAACAACTTGGTGTTAAGATGAGCGATACAACTAAAAATGAAGAACAACTTGCTGTTAATGAAGAACAACTTGTTGTTAATGAAGAACAACTTGCTATTAAAGTGAATGATAAAACTAAAGATTTTGAGAATGCTAAAATATTGATTTTGTTTTGCAATGGCCCTTGGTGTCCTCAATCACCCAGCAATATTGAGACATTACTCGGATTTGGTTATCCGCCGGAAAAACTAAAATGGTATCGCGGCGGTATGCAAGCCTGGGAATCATTCGGTCTGACGACAGTAACAGATATTTCAATGCCATGGCTTGGTCTTTAAAAAGACATTAAATGTTGAGGAGGTCGTCGTAGATACTTAGGAACGTGCATGAAATAATATAGAGAACTATAGACATTCAGATAAATAAATTCACTTAAAAACCTCAGAGGTTTTGAAAACCTCTGAGGTTTGACTCCAACTATTTTTCTGAACATATCTTTCCTATTAAATTAAGTTTTATTGTAACTACTCAGTCTTAAAGCGTTGTACTCCAATATGCACAAAGCTGAAGCGTTGTACTCCAATATGCCTAAAGCTGAAGCGTTGGACTCCAAAAAGTATTAAAACTTATGCTTCAATAATTATGAGGCACTAGCTGAGTACTTACTAAAAACTTTAGTCAAGGTTTCCGTTTTTTGAAGCCATCGACTCTCGAAATCTATGAAAAACACTATATTCTACGTGATCATATCGGTTATTTTAATTGTTTTATATACCATTTATGGTGCGACAAAAAGACGTAACGAACTCTTTGATAAAAACAAACAAGAAGAGATTTATCAAACTAAGCAGAATCTCAAAAACTTTGTAGATGTAGCCTACTCAATCATCGATTCCAACTATAAAAATTCGATGGATAAAAATTATTTAGAAAAACACTATGGAGGTCGTTTGAAAAACATTATTGATGTTGCAGAAACGATCCTCAAATCAAAAGTTGAAAAGGTTGAAAATGGGAAACTTACTCTCGCTGAAGCTCAGGCAGAAGCAATAGAAATCATTCAAAATATCAGGTATGATAATGATCAGGGATATATTTGGATCAATGATACCACGCAGCCTTATCCCAAGATGATTATGCACCCGACGATGCCATCACTGAATGCTCAAATTATGGATGATCCGAAATACAATTGTGCGATGGGTAAAGAACAAAATCTTTTTATTGCGTTTGTTGAAATGGCTCAAAAACCGGGGGGAGGCTTTGTGGATTATTTATGGCCTAAATCCACAAATAAGGACTTGACTACTGATGTGCCTAAATTATCTTATGTCAGAACCTTTCCAGCGTGGAATTGGATCATTGGCACTGACTTCTATATTCAAGATGCGATTTTGGATGGTATGGAGAAAAGCAAAGAAGAACTTCGACATATGAGATACGACAATGGTATTGGGTTCTTTTGGATAAATAACACAGATGAATCTTTTCCGATGTTTTATATGTACCCCATTGGCTCATCAATTGAAAATATTGTGTTAGCCGGTGGGCAACTTGACAAGCTGGGGAATGTGATTAAATCTTTTATCCGCATTTGCAAAGAAAAAGGCAATGGCTATGTGAACTACACTTGGGATAAGCCTACTCTAAAAACGCCTATAAAAGATGTACCTAAACTTTCTTATGTCAAATTATATGAACCTTTGGGTTGGATAATAGGCACAGGCGTTTATATCGATGATATAGATAAAACCATTGCAAGACAAAAAAATTTTTTTTATCAACAAATTAAACTTTTGATAATCAATGTGTTAGTCGCATCTATCCTTCTTATTATTTTTATTAGCATATTGCACCATGTTGTCGATAAATATTTTTCAAAACCTGCGGTAGTGGATAGCAAGTCTGTGAAAAAAGAAACAGTAACGACTCCAAACACGCCACAGCAAGTCGGTATTAATATTAATGAAAGCCTAAAATTTGCCCAAGAAATCAGTAAAATCATTCTTGCAGAACAAACCAAGTTATTAGCTTATGCGATAAGCATTCAAGCGAATAAAGCGGCGAAGAACACTGATGACACTGAAATTGCTAGTAATGAAGTGGAGCAATTAGCCGAAAAAGTCCATTATAGTGTGACCAATTTTCAAGAAAAAATGGCTGAGAATTTCCAAAAATTTCGTCATTGAAATTGTAATTACTCAGCCTTGAAATGCGAATGAATGGAATTCGAGGTTTTAGTTTTTTGGTAACGACTCAGGGCAACCATAAAGGATTGCCCCTACAATTCAGAGCAACCATAAAGGATTGCCCCTACATAAGGGCAACCACAAGGGATTGCCCCTACATAAGGGCAACCACAAGGGATTGCCCCTACATCAGAATATTTTCATCACTTGATTTATGAATATTGTTGTAGGGGCAATCCCTTGTGGTTGCCCTGAGTAGTAACAGTAAAAATAGAAAATCAAAGCTGAATAGCGATGAAAAATGCTATAATGTGAATCAAGAATTGAAAGCCCCATTAAAAAAATTAATTTTTAACGATTTGATTTTAAACTCATTTATTAAAAATCCATTCGCCTCCATAATTAAATCATTGAACATTTGGCATTTGAAACAAGCAGCGCGTATCCTTACAGCAGGGGGTATTATTGCCTATCCGACTGAAGCCGTGTATGGGCTAGGCTGTGATCCGCTTAATGAAAAAGCAGTCGCCCGTTTATTGGCACTGAAACAACGCCCTTGGCAGAAAGGTTTGATTTTAATTGCCGCTGATTATGCACAATTGACTCCTTTCCTTGAACCTTTAACCCCTTTGCTGGAAAAAAGAGTATTTGCCGTTTGGCCAAGGGCAATGACGTGGTTATTGCCAGCTAAATCTGATGTACCACATTGGCTACGTGGTCAATCAAGCAAACTTGCTGTACGAGTAACGGCGCATCCACAAGCGGCCATGTTATGTTCATACTGGGGCGGTGCATTGGTTTCTACCAGTGCTAATATAAGTGGTCAGGCGGCGGCTAGAACGGCTTTTAAAGTACGACGTGCATTTTGCGGCACACTTGATTATATTTTACCAGGATATGTGGGCGAACAACAACGTCCTAGCGAAATTCGTGATGCCCTGAGTAATACAGTGTTGCGTTTTTAAACATATCTTCCATTCAATCGAAAATAAATATGAAAACATCAACTAAACAATTATCTACAAAACATTTATGGCTACGCTATGGATTAGTCGGCCTGATTTTTTGCATATTGAGCGTGGTCACAATAAGTGCATTCAAAATAACACACACTTTTGAAAAACGACGCATAGAAAGTGAAGCTGAACGTTTGATCAGCAGCAAGATGGCTAGTTTACAGCGCAGCCTTGATCTGACGTTGGAATCCATTCAAGCTATGGGGGCTTATATCGGTGCTTCAGCTTATGTCAGGCAAGAAAGTTTTAAACAATATGCCAAAGAAATGCGCCAAAGTCGCCAGGGCGTTGCAACAGTGGCTTGGATACCTCAGATACTCAAGGCTGATCAAAGAATGTTTATGATGACCATCCATAGACAACAAGGTTTTGCGGATTTTGCGATGACAGAACTCTCCAGCGACGGCAAAAAAGTCCCCGTCTCGCAGCAACGAGAGCGGTATTTCCCACTGACTTATGGAGAACCGTTTGAAGATTTGGCTTCAATGTCTGGACTGGATATGGGTAGCCAAACGGACTGGTTAAAAGCGATAGAACAAGGGCGCGATAAGGGTGTGCCTGTTGCCACGAAAGCCTTTCCATACGACAAAGGAAAACAGTTTCAAATTGGCATTTTTCAACCCGTTTATTACTCTGGTTTACCTAACAAGCTGGCTGCCCGTCGTGCTAATTTACGTGGTTTCATTTTTGTGACTGTGGAGCTACATGACATTATTAACCAAGCAGTTGGGAATTTAATGATCAAAAATTTCACCTTACAACTCACTCAGACAGATGTTAAAGATTTGACTGTCTCCAACAAGCCATTGGCATTTGAAAGTCCTGTAGAAACGCATTTTTTTATTTATCTCATGCGGAACATCCAGTATTGGTTATCATTACCACTTCATGAGTTACCACAGTCCGTCTCCACAACTTTGACTGTTGCAGAACAGAGTTGGTCAGTGGACTTGACACCAAATACAGAATTGACGATAGCACAAAGTGCTTGGGGAGTACTGGCAGGTGGTTCGCTGCTCACCTTACTATTCGTCGCTTATTTGTTGATGCTAATAGGGCGCACGGCTCGTATTGAGCGCATGGTTGCTGAACGCACACTGGAATTGGAAGAGTCAGAAGCTTATTTAGTTCAATCGGAAAAAATGGCCTCCATTGGACAAATGGTGGCAGGGATTGTGCATGAAATTAACACCCCGTTGGCTTATGTCAGAAGTAGCGTTGAATTGACCAAGGGACATATTTCTGAGATAACAGAGACACTTGCGGCTTATGAAAAACTCGGCACACAACTCAAATCTGATGGCCATACAGAGATAAGCGAAGAACAATTAGATACTGCTATGGCTATGCTTCATTCTTTACAAGAAGATGAAACGCTGGAAGAAGCCCAATTATTATTGGATAATGGCATCAGCGGCCTTGATAAAATATCCAATTTAGTTAAAAATTTAAAAGATTTCAGTCGGTTAGATAGAGCTACTTCGGCTGAACATGATGTTAATAAAGGTTTAGATGATGCCCTGACAATGGTCAACCACATGCTTAATAACAAGATACAAATGGTCAAGCATTATGGAGAGGTGCCACATATTATGTGTTCACCTGCACAGCTTAACCAGGTGTTTTTGAATTTGTTGGTGAATGCGATTCATGCGACTGAATCGGCAAAAGACGGGGTTATTGAATTAACAACACAACTCGTTGGTCAACATGTCAATGTATCTATTAAAGATAATGGCAATGGTATTTCTGAAGAAAACTTAGCGCGTATTTTTGAACCTTTTTTTACAACCAAAAGGAGTGGCAAAGGTACAGGATTAGGGCTTGCTATTGCCTATAAGATTATTAAGGAACATCAAGGTGAATTAATGGTTGAGTCACAAGTTGGGCGAGGTAGCCAGTTTACAATTTCTTTGCCGATTAAACAGTAATGCGAATTGTAACTACTCAGGGCAACCATAAAGGATTCGAGGTTAAAGTTTTTTCTTTAAAAAAACTTTAACCTCGAATGCCCCTACAATTCAGGGCAACCATAAAG
>JAGLHR010000130.1 GCA_023143415.1 Thiomargarita sp.
CAAGTTTTTTGTAACTACTTAGCCCTTGAAATCAATTTCGAGGCTAAAAGCTAAAGTCTGCTAAAGCAGACTAAAAGAAGACTGAGTCGTTTAGCTGGCTTTAGCCTGCTTTGGCTTTTAGCCTTGAAATTGATTTCAAGGCGCTGAGTAGTTACCAAAAATTTTTAATTCCTGTTCTAAATCTTCGAGTACAATCACTTTTAAGTTCCCAATTCGATTAATTTTTTGAGTTTTATGTCGTTGGTTAAAAACACGTCGCAATTTTCCTGAATTGCGATTGCCAAGTGTAGAGAATCGAAATCTTTCAGTGATTTGTTAATTGCCCTCAATTTTGAGGAACCCATAAAGGATGAAATTTCAGGGTAAAATTGGTCATTTTTGATAAATTTAAACAGTTGCAAATCGCAAAAAATCCGACAAATTAACCGTTTAGAGCAGATTTGGAATATAAGAGAAGAGCAGATTTGGAATACAAGGAAGAGCAGATTTGGAATACAAGGAAGAGCAGATTTGAAATATAAGAGAAGAGCAGAATTGGAATACAAGAATGGAGATATTGGAATACAAGGAAGAGCAGAATTGGAATACAAGAATGGTGGGTCGTGTGCGAATTGAACGCACGACCAACGGATTAAAAGTCCGGTGCTCTACCAACTGAGCTAACGACCCATCTGATGATGAATACGCATTTTAAACGAGTTTTAAAAAAAAAGCAAGCCTTTTTTGACATTTTTTTTAAACTTTTTTATAAAAAAAAATAAGTTATTGATTTATAAGGCAATTAAAAATTTATTTGGTGCTTTTTTTGAAATTAAGAATTATGGCACAAATAAGCCCAACACATCATTTAAAAAACGCATTCCTGTATTCGTACAACAAATACGCTGCGTTTCCTTGTCTTTGCTTAACCAACCCCGCGCATAAGCGTCTTGTATCGGCTTTTCTATACACGCCATGTTAAGCCCTGTATTTTCTACAAATTCTTGATTTGTAAAACCTTCAAACAGGCGTAAAGCATTCATCATAAATTCTAGCCCAACCTCTGTTGGCGTAAGTTTTTTCTCATTGCTCCTCGCCAATTTCAAATAACTCTGTGGGTGCTGTTGTTTAGACAAACGAGTAATTGTACCCTGCGTTGCATCGCTAATTTTACCATGCGCACCTGCTCCAATACCTAAATAGTCACCAAATTTCCAATAATTTAAATTATGCCGACATTGTTGCCCACTTTTAGCGTAGGCGGAGATTTCATATTGAAGATACCCCTGCTCCGCTAAATAATTTTGCCCAGCGATTTGCATTTCCCAGAGTAAATCATCATTAGGCAATTCTGCTGGTGGCTGATGAAAAAACAAAGTATTAGGCTCAATCGTCAATTGATACCAAGATAAATGGGGTATTTCAAAAGCCGCCGCCGTTTGTAAATCTTTCAACGCTGCCTCAATTGTTTGTGTGGGCAAACCAAACATTAAATCTAAATTGAACTGATTAAATCCCGCTTTGAGCGCGGCTTCGATGGCATTGATCGCTTCAATGCGCCCATGAATTCTGCCTAAATGTTGTAAGGCACTTTCATCAAAACTTTGTATGCCCAATGAGAGACGATTAATGCCCGCTTCACGAAATCCTAGAAAGCGAGCGTTATCCATTGTGCCTGGATTCGCTTCTAAAGTAATCTCTGCGCCTGCCATAATAGAAAGTCGCGCCCGCACCCCTGATAATAAATCATAAATCGCATCAGGTGACAATACACTCGGCGTACCTCCCCCAATGAAAATACTATGGATTACGCGCTCCTGGATTCTAGGTAAATCCTGCTCTAAATCAGCAAGTAGGGCGGAAATATAATCACGTTCTGGTATTTTACCCTGTATTTGATGGGAGTTAAAATCACAATAGGGACATTTACGGATACACCAGGGAATATGGATATAGAGACTTAAAGGGGGTGATTTGGTAAAATGAAATTTTTTATGATGTGGCATAAACTTTTAAATAGACAAAGCTAAAGCGTTGTACTCCTATACAAAGCTAAAGCATTCGAGGTTTGAGTTTTTCTTTAAAAAACTCAAACCTCGAATGTACTCCAATTTTACAAAGCTAAAGCGTTGTACTCCTATACAAAGCTAAAGCGTTGTACTCCAATTTACCGTTTTTGGAGTTCAACGCTTCAGCTTTGGGCGTATTTTGGAGTACAACGCTTCAGCTTTGGGCGTTTTTTGGAGTTCAACGCTTCAGCTTTGGGCGTTTTTTGGAGTTCAACGCTTCAGCTTTGAATGGGTAATTAATAACTAATATGAAAAAAACGATTCTTGTCGTAGGTGGTGCAGGCTATATCGGCTCGCACATGGTTAAAATGCTACTTGGTGCAGGTTATGAAGTAGTGACTTTAGATAATCTCTCTGGCGGATATCGAGATGCCGTCTTAGGTGGTGACTTTGTTTTTGGTGACACTGCTGATCGTATTGGATTAGATCGCCTTTTTGCGGGCTACGCCTTTGATGGTGTTATGCACTTTGCCTCATTTATTCAAGTTGGTGAATCGGTGCAAAATCCGAGCAAGTATTTTCAAAATAATGTCGCCGCTACCTTAAATTTACTGGATACAATGGTTACACACGGCGTAAACGCTTTCATTTTTTCCTCAACGGCTGCCATTTTCGGTGTGCCGAAATATACGCCCATTGATGAAGGGCATCCAAAACACCCCATTAATCCTTATGGCTTATCTAAATGGACGATTGAACAAATGTTATCTGATTATGATCACGCTTATGGATTAAAATCAGTTTGCTTACGCTACTTCAATGCTGCTGGGGCTGATCCAGAAGGGCAACTTGGTGAACGTCATGATCCGGAAACGCACCTCATTCCCTTAGTTTTACAAGCGGCTTCTGGGCGACGTGAATTGATCACAATGTATGGGCAAGATTATAACACGCCAGACGGTACTTGTGTTCGAGACTATGTCCATATTAATGATTTATGCCAGGCGCATTTATTAGCCATCGAACAGTTATTCGATGGGGCGAAAAGCACGGCGTATAACCTTGGTAATAATGCGGGATTTTCAGTCAAAGAAGTGATTGACGTGGCTAAAGATGTGACAGGGCAAGACATTCCTGTGGTGTTGGGAGAACGACGGAAGGGTGATCCAGATAATTTAGTCGCAGATTCAAAAAAGGCACAAACCGTTTTAGGTTGGCAACCTCAGTATGCCGATTTAGCGACTATTATTGCTCATGCTTGGCAGTGGGAAAAACGTTAACGAGAACTTGATGCTGGAGCGTTGTGGAAGACGTTCCCACGCTAGTAAAGGTGGGCAATGTCTTTTTAGTGCAACGGCATCATATTACAGGGTTTTGCCGTTGCACCAAAAAGACATTGCTCACCCTACCTTGTTTTAAATGATTGATTTAATTCATCATTTTGAGGTTTTAGTTTCAACAAACTAAAACCTCGAAAACCATTCATCATTCTATATTAAAGGCAACGAAATATACAAAACAATAAACAACGCCAAGTCAAACTCTTCATTTCCTGTAACGACTCAGGGCAACCATAAAGGTGTGCAACCTACAACCAGATTATTATTAATACGGACGAAAATATTCTGATGTAGGCTGCACACCCTTGTGGTTGCCCTGAGTCGTTACTTCTTTTTCATACCCGTTCATGCTATTGCAATATGATCTTTAAAAATCACATCTGTTGATACTTTAGGTAATGATTTCTTATCGCCTAAAATCAACAAATTAGGGATAGCTTCTTCAACTTCTTTTTTTAAGGTATTGAAATTTTCAGCTTCTAATACGAGCCCTTGAATATCTCTACTTGTTGCGACAAAAACCTTTTCCTCGTCATCATAAATAAAATTGATATTTATTGTGATTGTTATCCCCATTCTGGCTAAAAACCATGAGAATGGGTATCTTAATGGATAACTCATTGTACAGCTCTGTAATTATTATATTTTTGATTAAACCTATCAAAATCTAAGTACTCTAACCACTTTCACTTCTTGATTCACTTACAACTCAGACTCATCAATGTCTGCAATTTTCATTAGATGCTTTTGTCACCCGATTTTCAGTGGCTTATTACCATGTACTGGGACAGAAATACGAGCATAAACACCTATTTTCATATAAATATGATGGCTTCCATTGACTCGCTTTAATTCCCAGCCTTTATTTTCGAGAATATTACAAAACCTTTTGCCACTTACGCTTTTCAAACAGCTATCTCCATTAATTTGTCTGTTTCTGAAATGGGAATATCTTGAACATTTACAGACAAACAGCCTTCAACTGCTTCATAAATATTACTTAATAATTCATCAAAGGAATCACCTTGGGTAGCACATCCAAGAATTGAGGGTACTTCAGCCCAATAACCGCCCTCTTCGGCTTCGTGTATAACAACTTTCAATTTCATTGTGTTCCCCAAGTTTATCACACCTTTCTCACCAAACTTTATTAGCAATCTAAAACCGACTTTTTGATTAATTTGACTGATGTTACGCAAAGCGATTCTATTCGAGCTTAGAAATCCGATTTTTTTTTCTGAATCAGAATTTCTTAAACCTCTTGGAAACATAGTGCGTAACATCAGTAATTTAAGTTAAAATTTTCCCTGATATATTTTTTATAGCATTTGTAACCATTTTTTTTTCTATTTGTATTCCAGCCTGTTTTATTAATTCTTTTGCACCATTCCCAACTAAACAAGCATAAGTTAGGATATTTGTTGTATTTTAATTTGAGCCAGATTTTCGATTAAACCTATATTTTAATTCGAGCCTGATCCCTTTTCTCTTTTCGATATTATACAACCTTTTTCTGATTAGTGAGATAGGTTCATTGATTTTTAAGAGAATGCCGTTGCACACAAAGTTTGCACAGATGGCTCGAAGAAACCGTTTCTCGTGTTTGGTGAACATTCGACGCGGAGCGTCGGGGAAGGCATTCCCAAACGGAGTTTGGGAACGAGAAATAAAATCTCATCGCATTTCAGCTAACGCTCTATACGGCTAGATTTTTCCATACTGTTTGTTGTTTAATAACATTTACAAAATACTCGCCTGAAAATCCATTTGGATAAAGTGTTGTTTGTTCAGGTATATTTTTGTTTTCTTCATTGAAAGGTTGACCACTAAAGATACCCGCATGGTCATTTAAGAAATAACTATCATCACGCAAAGCAATGAGTATTTCTTCAAGTGAAACTTTCAAAAAACCAGAAAATAATTCGTGGTCATGTTCAATGGAAGTATCAACAATCCAGCCGTGTACTACAGAGATTTTTTCATTATTAGGACAAAGAGCGTTTACTAAACTATGGTCACTCAATAATGCTATTTCTACTGCTTTAACTTTACGCTGTAATTGTAAACCAGCTTTACGCAGAGTGTTAATTTTATGTCGCCAAGCATCCTTTTGGGACTTGCGTAAAAAAGTTGACTTGACTTCTAGTACCAATAATTGACCGTCTTTCACACATATAATATCAACTTCGCCTGCATTTTCATCTTTGGTTCGTATTGGTTCATAATTTAAACATACTTGAAAATCTCGTTCTTCAAAGCATTTAGCCAAACGCTGTTCAATACATGCTGTTTCTTTCCGAGCATTTTTTCTACGCGAACCAAGTCGACGAAGATTATTGATTGCAGCCGAAGAATTATTTTGAAAGGCTTGCATCCAAGGTAATTGAAAAAGATAACGCCCCATTTTTAATATAGGCAACTCAAAAAACTCAGGATTTAATATTAATTCATTATTTTTTAATTGAAAAGAAAAATCCTTTAAATCACTCGTCCAAAAATCAAGAATTGCTTCAGCAGCCTTAAGATTTCCTTGTGGAAATTTTTTACTAACTGTCCAAGCAGAAATGTTCTTTATTTTACTTTTTCGAACTGACCATGTAATAGGAAAACGATTCTGCGACCCTTTTAATAACCCTTCCATTGCAAGACGGCTTAATGCAAATTGCCAGTTGCCAGTTTCATCAAGATATTTTTTATAAGGGAGAATAAAATCAACATTATAGAATGCAGTCATTAACTCTAATGATAATAAAGCTTGAAATAGATCGACCTGTAACCCGGTTTTTTCAACTAATACTGTTTCTTCAAGTCCATATACATCAGTTAATCGTAATTGTGAGCTAAAAACTTTAATAACCGCCAGCCTGTTCGCTTCTTTATTTTCAAGGCTACCAATAGGTTTTTTTGCCCAGTCAGACGCAAAAAAAACGTCAACGGCTTTATAAAACCAGTAATTATGAAGTCGTAAAAGTTTTTCACCATTACACCGCCAAGCATCACGCGCTTCTAAATCACACTCAATAATTTCTAAATTCGTACCTACTAATACAAAGCGGATACTATCATCATAACAAAAGGCATCAACTGACTGAGAAAGAAAGCTATCAAGTTCTACTTGTGCTTCAATCAATTGTTCAAAGGTTTGGTAAAAAAATTTACTTGGGCTTTCAATATTTTCTGGCGAAGGAAATAAGAAAGGAGATAAGTGATTTTTTAAAGAGGAACCAATCTTTTCATCAGTTAAATAAAAAACACTTTCTTCGCTGGTTTTAAGCTTCCATACAAGAAGTTCATTGATAGCGTACCAAACGTTTTGTTTATCACTATCAGTTATTTTTTGAGAGTTTTCTGGAAATTCTTTAGGAACTATATGTTCAAAAGCATATAGGCTTGCATAACTTAACAATTCAAGCGGGGTTAAATTAACTAATAATTTTTTATAGCTTTCAAGAACACTTATACGTTCTTGGTGTGCATTTTTAAACGTGTGGCAAATTTGGATAAGTTCATTGAATATTCCACCTCTGATAAGAGCAAGTTTTTCTATTTCCTGCCATTTTTTAGAATGTTGACGTAAAACTATTCCTGAATATCGTACTGCTTGATATATAGATTCTGGAGAAACTTTAGCAATATGTAGAATTAAATCAAAATTAGTTGTTTTTTCTTGTTCCAGATAACGAGCAAGAGCCAAAACAAATGGTTCAGAGTTATAAATATCAGAGGATAGTTTTTTTAAAAATAAGCTTGATCAAAATGCGGCATTTCGTTCTGCTACTTTTATTTTATGTTTTCCGCGTGTTCTAGGTTTACCATCAAGGAAAATTTCAGTTATTGCGATGATAGCATCATAAATTGATAAGCCTGATGTAATACACTCTTTATATTTTTGTTCGTACATATATGCTGTCCTTTTGCTTGTTTTAGGGTGCTTGATGAATTAAATAGATATGGCCTTTTTTCTATATTTGAACATGTATTTCAACTGCAATTGTTTTATACTCGACTATCAAGTTTTTTTATAAGTTATTGATTTAATAAATAATTTCATTTTAGCACTCAAAAGGCACTCAAAAATTAATTCTCTTTAAAATCAATTGTTTATAGATTTAAATTCTCAAAAATCAATTCTCGTAAAGCTAAATAACATCAAAAACTTGATAGTCGAGTTATACGAGATTATTTTCTAACTTCGCTGTTCAAATCATACATCTTTATGGTTATTTTAGCACGTTCTTTATCATCATCCGATGCGAATGGATTAATGACAATTTCACCCGTTTTAGCTTTTATCTTGAAATAGCGGTTAAATTCATAGTCTATTGCATCTGACTTGAGTAATTTTTTGTCATAATGTTCCCCTTTAGCATTCATCAATCGTAAAAATTTCATCTAAGACGAGAGAATAACTACTGCCCGCCTTAGATTCTTCAATGGTGTCTAAACGAGATAAACCATTCATTTTCTAGTCGGAACTTATACACGTAAGCATCACTCACGGAGGCGACTATAAACGGAGAATGGCTGGAGACAAAAATCTGTGCATTGGGAAAGAGTTTTTGTATCACCGGTAAAATCTTACGTTGCCAGATAGGATGTAAGTGAATCTCAATTTCATCAAGAAATAAAATAAAGCGACGTTCTAAAATACGACAATCATCAAGCCAAGGGATTCTGTCCATACGCATAAATAAGTCAGATAGCCAACTGATTATTGATTTTAAACCATCTGGTAGTACTTCAAATTCTAAAGCCATGTAGGTGGGCAAAGTGTTTTTGGTGCAGCGGCAACAGGATATTGATGATTAATGGAATGCCGTTGTACACAAAAAGACATTTGCCCACCGACATGGCTAATTATTCTTTTAAGTGTGCCTCTATTGTATCAGCTAATAAATCTGCCCCACAATCCCATTCAACAAAATAACCACCATTATTTACTTTTTTAAAGGAATTAACCTCTTTTAAAGAGGCAAATGCTTCTAAATTCGTAACTACTCAGCCCCCCAAAAAAAAGCCCCCTTTCATCCATTAGATAAAAGAGGGCTTTTTGAAATTTTGTAACTACTCAGGGCAACCA
>JAGLHR010000131.1 GCA_023143415.1 Thiomargarita sp.
GCTTAAATATCAAACACTTCCAAATCTGAAGGTTTGGACTCCAATAAATATTCCTTTCGAGGTTTGAGTTTTTTTGAAAAAAAAACTCAAACCTCGAAAACTTAATGGCATTGAGCCAGATGGTGGGCAAGAAAAGGACCTTGCCCACCCTACTACTACTTTACTATAATCCCTTTCATCCTGTTCAAACCGATTTTTGTTTCGAGGTTCAAGTTTTTTCTGTAAAAAAACTTGAACCTCGAATTCATTAAAACTTAAACGGGTTCATACCAATCTTTCCAATGGTTTCCGCCATGTCGTTAATGATTTTGGGTACGCGTTCAATGTCCGTGATGGCAATTTCGTAAGTCTGCACCCGTTCCGTTTCCAGTTGTAATGTTTTCAGGGTGTCGTCAATCTTGCTCATGCGATAATGTGCCATTTCGCTACCTTTAACGAAGTGACATTGGTAATCGTCGCCCTTTTGACAACCCATCAGGATAATGCCGTCATATCCACTATTCAGTGCATCACTGATCCAGACTGTATTGACGGAACCTAAGCAGCGTACTGGGATAATGCGTACAAAGGCACTGTATTCTCGTTTATTCATACCAGCCATATCTAGGGCAGGATATGCATCGTTTTCACAGGCTAATACCAAAATACGGGGCTTTTCATCAAATTCATCCGGCATGTCAACGATTTTGATGGCTTGCCCAACGGTCTCTACCGAGTAGTTTTCAAAGGAAATCACGCGCACTGGACAGGCGCCCATACAGGTCCCACAGCGCCGACAACGTGCCTCATTAAATATCGGATAACCTTGTTCATCCTCATTGATCGCGCCAAAGGGACATTCGACAGTACACCGTTTACATTGGGTACAGCCTTCCTTGCGGAAGATGGGGTAACTTAAATCACCAGAGCGTGGATGAGCAGCACGCCCTTGGGCGGCATTTTCTATCGCCTGAATCGCTTTTAAAGCGGCACCAGTGGCATCTTCTGTGGCTTGCGCCATATCCATCGGACGGCGTACTGGCCCAGCGGCATAAATACCGGTGCGGCGTGTTTCGTAGGGGAAACAGATAAAATGGGAATCGTTGAAGCCATGAACCAATTGTGGTAAATCTGGTCCTTGACGGTAATCCAAGTTCAGAACGGATTCACCTTCAGGAATTTCAATCTTTGTTTCTTTTCCTTCTTCCTCTTCTGTCACGGGTATCTCAACATCAATGCCCGAATTAGGCACCATGCCCGTTGCTAAGACAACTAAATCTGCTTCGCAGTCGGTTTCTTCATCAAGGATTAAGTCCTTAAATTTAACGGTGAGATTGTCAGAACCGGGAACCACTTCATTGACAGTCCCTTTAGTAAAGGTAATCCCTTTTTCTTGACCATTGCGATAAAAATCTTCGCCGCCCGCACCCGGCATACGCAATTCGGTATAAAGCACCATTGCGTCAATGTCTGGATTAGCGTCTTTGAAGTACATGGCTTGTTTGACGCTCGTCATGCAGCAATGACCTGAGCAATAGGATAAATGCCCTTCTTTATCGCTACGTTGTCCAGCGCATTGGACAAAAACGACGCTTTTTACTTCTTTGCCATCGGAGGGCCGTTTAATCGCACCACCATTTGCTGCCTTTGCCAGGGCTTCTAATCCGAGTTGATCAACGACATCAGTGGATTTGCCATAAGCAAATTCGGGCAACCGGCTTGCATCGTAAGGTTTAAAGCCACTGGCTTGAATGATGGCACCGAAAGTACCTGTAGAGGTTCCGCCACCTTCTTGAGTAATATCGGCACTAAAACGTCCAGGTGCGCCCTCGGTTTTGCTCAGGGTTGAATTGAGATGGACCGTGATTTTGTCGTTCTCATCAACTTGCTTGATTAAATCAGCAATCCCGCTTTCTTGTGGATCGGCAAAAGGCGCGTGATTGGGAATGCTTTTATAAAGTTGCGCTGCTGTGCCGCCTAAAGCACCGCTTTTTTCGACAATCGTGGCGGAATAACCGGTTTTTGCCACTTCAATCGCTGCCGTTAAACCAGTAGAGCCACCGCCGACAACAAGTACATGCGGTGTCCGTCCTTGTTCTCCGCTAGAGGAGGGCAAGGTCATAAAGTTGACTTCTGCACAGGCCATGCGTACATAGTCATCTGCCATCTCTTGCGTGGTTTCTTTTGCCTCTTCAGTATCAGGGCGCACCCAGATAACACCTTCACGCAAATTAGCGCGAGACATGGCTATATTATCAAAGTTAAAGGCATCTGTTTTGGCGCGTCTGGAACAAGCTGCAATCGCCAAATGCGTGACTTCACCGGCATCAATATCAGCCTGAATCATTTTCACGCCGTCACTGTTACAAAGAAAGTCATGCTGTTTGACAATACCCGCTTTGCCTTCACGTTTAGCGATCATTTCCAATTGATCGGTATTCAAACGTTCAGCGAGACCACACCCTTTGCAAATATAGGCTCCTAGTTTCTTATCTGCCATTTTGTTTATCCCTCCTCCGTTGCGGCAAGTGTGTTTACGACTTGAATCGCACGTAAAGCACAGGCGGTCGCACTTTGTGCGGCACGGTTGACATCTAAAGCGTCTGATGCACAGCCCGCTGCAAATAAGCCCCCATTGCTGGGGTCATTTTCCATAAAGCCGTGTTCATTGACGGTGACATTCAGCCCTAATTGGTTGAAGTCCATGCTCGGCTGCATACCAATCGCTAATACGACTAAATCGTGGGGGGTACTATAACGGTGGTATCCCTCCGTGTTCACCCCATGTAAAATAGGATTGCCCGTTGCTTTGTCTTGCGTAATATTCGCCACTTTGGATTTGATGAAATGCACCGTGTTGTCTGCTTTGGCTTTAGTATATAAGTCTTCAAAACGGTCAATGGCACGAATATCAATATAATAAATAGTGGATTTACCTTCATCACCGTATTGCTCACGTATATAAGTCGTTTGTTTAAGCGACGCGGTGCAGCAAATACGGGAGCAATGTTTAAGATAATTGCGATCACGCGAGCCTGCACATTGGATAAAGGCAATATCTTTAGCTTCTTTACCATCTGATGGGCGCAAAATTTTACCGCCTGTTGGACCTGCATGATCATTCATGCGCTCAAATTCAACGCTGGTGATGACATTGGGAATACGGTCATAGCCATAAGCCTGAATTTTATTCGCATCAAACGGCTGCCAGCCCGTTGCCCAAACAATGGAGCCTACATTCAGTGTCAGGTTTTCTTCTGACATTTCTAAATCAATGGCATCATATTTGCATGACGCTTTAGCTTTTTCAGCATCTGCTGTACCAATGAGTCGCGGATCAACAACATAACGCTGTGGATATGCCATCAAAAAGGGTAAATAAGCCCCTTTTCGTTTATTCAAATTGTAATTATGTTCATTATCAAATTCAGTTTCAACAGCCTCAGTACAAGCACCACAGGCGGTACAATTTTCATTGACATAACGCGGGGCGATTTTGACATTGACAGTATAATTGCCCGTATCGCCTGTCACATTTGCCACTTCAGCCATCGTGATCACGCGCACTCTATGATTGGCTTTAATACGACGTAGGTTAATTTCCATCCCACAAGTTGGGTAGCACATTTTAGGAAAATATTTATACAATTGAGCTACCCGCCCACCGAGGGACGGATTTTTTTCAATTAAAATGACCTCTTTGCCACATTCAGCAGCTTCTAACGCGGTAGTCATCCCGCTTATTCCACCTCCCACGACTAAAATAGTCTGGTTGGTTGCAACGACATCAGTCATGCGTTTCCTCCACGAATTTACTCTATTTAAAACAGAGTGAATACATCGTTTATAAAAATATCTATCAATGCGAATTAATAATTAAGAAACGTGTTTTAAATCAAACGGTTAAAAAATTGCTTGAGAGTTTTTTTCTGGACTCCAAAAAGACCAAAGCTAAAGCGTTGGAGTCCAATCCAAAGCGTTGGACTCCAATTTAAATTCTTAATTCGTATGATAAATATCGAAAAACAAAATTTCTTTTGACTTAAAATTTTAGAGCAAGTATCTCAATTGTGAGATAAAAAAGGGTTGAGAGCAACAGAAGACACTTGTCGCTGAAATTGCTATATTAACATATACTGTTATAGTTTGAGATGTCATCATAAAAAAAAAATGGCCTAAACCTGTCAGGTTTTTAGAAACCTGACAGGTTTGATACTTTCTAAATTGAATTGGAATGAAAACCATGATTCTTTCCGAACTTAAATCTTATCTTATTAAAAATAAAAGAGCCTCTTTGATAGATTTGGCTCACCATTTTGATGTGGCACCTGATGCGATGAAAGGGATGTTGGTACATTGGATACGCAAGGGCAAAGTTACACATCTTGAAGGGAATACTTGTCAAAAAGGATGTTGTCAGTGTGATCCTTCTCATTTGGAAATTTACGAGTGGGTAGAATAATTTTTTTTTTCGAGGCTAAAGTTTCAAAAAACAATTAGCCTCGAATTGATTTTTCATCCTAATGAAGTGATTTCATTTTCAAATATTTGACATTATAAATGAGAATAGTTATCATTTACACTTCATTATTTTAACTCATAGGAAATCGTAACTACTCAGGGCAACCATAAAGGATTGCCCCTACACAGGGCAACCATAAAGGATTGCCCCTACACAGGGCAACCATAAAGGATTGCCCCTACACAGGGCAACCATAAAGGATTGCCCCTACACTGACGAAAATATTCTGATGTAGGGGCAATCCCTTGTGGTTGCCCTGAGTAGTAACAGGAAATCAAATGAAAAAATTTTTTATCCCAATTACAGCAGCCAGTTTTGTCTTAGTTGCTCCTAATCTGTCGCACGCTGAAGAAAATGATTGGCTTTCTGGTGTTACTGTTACTGGTTTGGTTCAAATCGAAGCTCAGTTTTATCAAGATTATAATGACATCGATTCCAGTGATTTTGTGGTAGATGAATTGGGCGTGGGGATTGAAGCTCAGGTACATAAGTGGGCAAAAGCTCAGATTGCCTTTATTTATGAAGAAGGTGCCACACCGTTGGAAATAGATGAGGCTATTATTACTTTGGGTAATTCGGAAATATCGCCTGTTTATCTTGCAGCAGGGCAGTTGTATGTCCCTTTTGGCAATTTTGAGTCGAATATGGTTTCCGATCCGCTCACTTTACAATTGGGTGAGGCGCGGGAAAAAGCCGCTCAACTGGGTTTTGAGACGGGTAATCTTTACGGATCAGTCTATGCCTTCAACGGTTCAACTCAAGATAGCAGCGAGAATAAAATTGATCACTATGGTGCTAATATCGGTTTTGCCCAAGAAAGTGAACGGGGCGGAATTGATTTAGGTATCGGTTACATCAATGATATTGGTGACTCCGACGGTTTGACAGACGCGCTGGGAGGAGATGATGTGGTTAATCTCGTCAATTATGATTATGTTGGTGGTTTGAGCGCGTATCTGATTCTCAATGTCGGTTCTGTGAAACTGATTGGTGAATATGTCACGGCATTGGACGAATTTGATGCGAATCATCTTGCCTTTAATGGCAATGGCGCTGAACCGAAAGCGTGGAATGCTGAGTTGGCTTATAGTTTTAAGATGGCAGCTCAGGAGATAACATTTGCTTTGGGCTATCAAGGAACTGATGAAAGTGTCGCTTTGGGCTTGCCTGAAAAACGCTATTTAGGCGTTCTGTCAGCGGGCATTTTCAAAAATACGACAGTTTCTTTAGAGTACGCCTTTGATGAAGATTACGCTGTAAGCGATGGTGGAACGGGTGAAGACGCTAATCAGGTGATTTTGCAATTAGCTGTTGAGTTTTAGCTAATCTGCATCAAATAAAATCGTTTCGAGGTTTCCGTTTTTTGAAGCGGAAACCTCGAAAACTAAACCTTACAGGTTTTAAAAACCTGTCAGGTTTGGACATTCAAAATGAGGTCAATTAGGTAACGCTGGGTGGTGCTTTTTCATCATCATAAGCAAGTAATTCTTTTAATAATTCATTAGCTATTTTCACACTCTCTTTATAATCTTCACAGTCTATCAGAAAATTATATCGGTATTCCTCAGCACAAACCGTTATAACTTGTAAAGCCATTTTATATTTAGTCTTATTTGTTATAAAAGAAGTATATTCTATTAGCTCTTCTAACAATCTGTGTAACTTATGACTATGCGAATAAGAGCCATATTTACTTTTTGTTCCCAGTAAATGTTTAAATAGCATTTCAAACATCTGTTGGTAATGAAAACAGTGAATAGAGCAATCTTTGATGTTGGTTTGTTCTATCAAATCTATATTTAAGCTATGTTGCCAAGCTTTACCGCCTAAATTTTCAACATTTTCAAACTTTTTCAAAAGTTCACCGTACATTCTTTTATCCTACACTCGATGATCAAGTTTTTAACCCAATAATAACTACAAGGATTGTATATAAGAAAGGATTAAAAACGCTAACGACAAGGTTGGAGACAAAATTCGAGGCACCTCGAATGGATTAAAACCGAGCATCACCTCGATGAATCTTATATACAATCCCTGTAGTTACTGTTTTGTAATCCTTTCTTATATACAATCCCTGTAGTTACTGTTTTGTAATCCTTTCTTATATACAATCCCTATAGTTATTGTTTGGGGTAACGAGAAAACTTGATGATCGAGCTACATAAATCATTTCAAAAAATTGGATTTTCACAGAGAATTAAGAACGAATTGTGGATTATCTGTAACTACTCAGAGCAACCATAAA
>JAGLHR010000132.1 GCA_023143415.1 Thiomargarita sp.
GGTTTCCAAAACCTGTCAGGTCTTCAGGCCAAAATTTTTATCTGAAATACTATAGACGTTTTTTGGAGTACAACGCTTCAGCTTTGTGCGTTTTTTGGAGTACAACGCTTCAGCTTTGTGCGTTTTTTGGAGTACAACGCTTCAGCTTTGTGCGTTTTTTGGAGTCAAAAATAAACCACGTAAATATTGAGGTTAATTAATATTATGCCTAAAAATGCTTTTTATGCACAATCTGGTGGAGTAACCGCCGTTATTAATGCCAGTGCTTGCGGGCTGATTGAAACGGCTCGTCAACATCCTGATAAAATCGGTAAAGTTTATGCCGGGCGCAATGGCATTATCGGTGCCCTCACAGAAGAATTGATTGATACCAGTCAAGAATCTGATGCGGATATTGCTGCGCTACGTCAGACACCATCTGGTGCTTTTGGATCTTGCCGTTTCAAATTGAAGGGCTTGGAAGAAAGTAGGGCAGAATATGAACGCCTAATTGAAGTCTTTAAAGCGCATGATATTGGCTATTTTTTCTATAACGGTGGTGGCGATTCTCAGGATACCTCACATAAAATTTCACAAATCGGTGAAAAAATGGGTTATCCCATGATTTGTGTCGGTGTGCCTAAAACGGTTGACAATGATTTGCCTATTACTGATAACTGCCCCGGTTTTGGCTCAGTCGCTAAATATGTCGCCGTCTCTATTCGTGAAGCCAGTTTTGATGTGGCTTCTATGGCGAAAACTTCTACCAAAATTTTTGTGATGGAAGTCATGGGGCGACATGCCGGATGGATTGCCGCTGCGGGTGGTTTAGCAGCAGAAAAAGAGGGCGATGCACCGCATATCATTTTGTTTCCAGAAATCGTCTTTGATAAAGACAAATTTATGGCTAAAGTCGATGCTTCCGTCAAGAAAAATGGCTATTGTTCCATTGTCGTATCAGAAGGCGTTAAAAATAAAGAAGGGCAATTTTTAGCGGAAGCGGGGACTCGTGATGCCTTTGGACATGCACAACTTGGTGGAGTGGCGCCCGTTGTGGCGAACATGATTAAAGAGGAATTGGGGCATAAATATCATTGGGCGGTTGCTGATTATCTACAACGTGCTGCTCGTCATATTGCTTCTAAAACGGATGTTGAACAAGCTTATGCTTTAGGCAAAGCGGCTATGGAACTGGCTTTAGAAGGTAAAAATGCAATGATGCCAACGGTTGTGCGTACTTCTAACAATCCCTACAAATGGGAGATTGGTTCTGCTAATTTGGCGGATGTCGCGAATGTGGAGAAGAAAATGCCGTTTGATTTTATCAGTGAAGATGGCTTTGGTATTACCGCAAAGTGCCGCGAGTATTTGCAGCCGCTCATTTTGGGCGAAGATTACCCGCCCTATCAAAATGGTTTACCACAATATGTCGTTTTGAAAAACATTGGTGTGCCGAAGAAATTGTCAACGACTTATCAGATGAAGTAGTCAAAAAACTTGGTTTCGATTCGAGGCTGTTAAGTTTGATGGTGGTAGTGATTTCCATTGGAACTCAATAGACTCGGCGACTGCGGAATAATCCAATATTCAGCCATTTTGTCGTTTAGGGTATTAGACTTGTCCCTTAATGCGAATTAAGAGTTAAAATAGGAGTTCGAGGTTTTAGTTTTTTTTGAAAAAAAACTAAAACCTCGAAAACGCTTCAGCTTTGGGCGTTTTTTGGACGGACAAAGTTGATGTTGTATTCCAAATCACAAAGCTGAAGCGTTTTCGAGGTATTAGTTTTTTTTCAAAAAACTAATACCTCGAACTCCATTTTTTTAAAAATTCAACTCTTAATTCGCATCCTTTCTTAATTCGCATCCTTAATAAGCGTAAATCCTTTAAAATAAGTAACTACTCAGCGGTTCGCCTTGAAATCAATTTCAAGGCGGAGTAGTTACCATTAATCTACAAAAAACTGTTGAGAAAACTTGAATTCATGCACCTTGCCTCGATTCTCTGAATCGACTTTAATGATGAACTTTATCGTTTCTTGATTGGAGATGGTAAAGTCATCGACGTAATAAATCGCCTGATCTGCAACACCACCTTCGACAACTTCACGCATCTTCAGCCCTTTTTCCTGACGATTGAGGTTCATCGCTTGGACAGTGACTTTCGCCTTTACGGCTTGAGTCTGCTTGGGTTTCTCGCTATCCCCTTTTCGCACTGATATGAGCAAGAACGCCCGATTTTTACTTCGCTTGATTTTATAAATACGTGCATTCTCTGGCGTTAGAAAGGCATTGTTAACTGTGTTGTAGTGGATCACATAACCATCATCGGTTTTAACCGATTTCTCCGCCATTGCGTAAGACGTTAAAGCCAACAAGGAAATGGCTAAGATTGAATACAAGGTATTTTTAACAAACATAATGTTTTCCTAATGATTTAGTTTGAACAGAGTTCAGATTAACACTTAAACAAAATCACGTCAATCTCATTTTTACAGAATACTCTATTATAAGTTTAGATGAGCCTGCTTTGGCTTTTAGCCTTGCGATTTCAAGACTAACAGCTGAGTAGTTACCTTTGTTATTTGGAGTACATTCGATTCGAGGTTCAAGTTTTTTTACAGAAAAAACTTGAACCTCGAATTGAGTTTTTTGAAGAAAAACTCAAACCTCGAATGCTTTAGCTTTGTTTGTAAATCCGTCCAAAAACGCCCAAAGCGTTAGACTTCTATTTTAACTCTTAATTCGCATTTTCTAATGAATCTAATTGGAGTTTCTTGCCGTCATTTTCAAGCCTAAATGTTTTGGAGAAGTCAACAAGAGTGTATTTCTTGTAATTGGTGACTTGGGTTGCATAAGGATTGTCAGTTTATCAGGTGTTTGGATAAATTGCTGTAAACTGCTTAATATACTCGCATCCAATGTGATTTGGCTCAAATCGCCTTTCAGTTTGTTTATTAGGCTTTGTTTTAAATGAGCAACAGTCATTTTATTACGTTGTGCCAACATTGTGAATAGTCGATTGAAAAGTCCATTATCAGTATAACTGAACGTTAATGCCGTTAATTGTATCTGTTGGGTGAGCAACGATGTTATAGCAAGACTATTAGTTAAATCAGTTGATAGCGTTAATTCACCCCAAGATCGCCCATTTATTGATCCCCACAAAGAGATTTTTTTCTCGCCCTGTTGTTTCAATTCAATGTCTATATTTGCATTAATACGAGCATAACCTAAATGACGCAATTCTTTGAGCGTAAAATAATAAGGCGCATATCCAAGGGCTGAGACAAGTATAGGTGCAGGTGTCGCTGTATCGCTGATTGGAAATTGTACACCTTGTATAGCAATTGAAATCTGTTGAGGTAATTTCTTTGGATTAGAAAATTGATATGCTTTATAAAGCGTTATAGTATCTATCAACACGGGGGCATAGCCTGGCATAGATAAGTGCATATTGCGGATATAAGCCGAGCCGAGCAATGAAGTACTGACTTCGGAATAGTCTATTGTCACCATATCTGCTATTGATTTTAGCGAACGATTTAATTCAACCCCTAATTGATGATCGATATAAGCTTTAGCACTGCCTAAACTCGCTGCTAGAATCATCGTTGTTATAAAAATCATTTTTTTAATTTGCATTTATTAATTTTTAAACATTTGATTTAATTCGAGTTTTTGAATAGTTCACCCCCTCGAAGACCTGACAGGTTTTGGAAACCTGTCAGGTCTGATTCAACATGGTGAAATTTATTTCATACACGTTCCTTATCAAAATTTAGGAAACAAATCAATCTGAGCAATTAACATCAGAACAAAAATACAAGCCACAACAAGCCAACTTGTTTTATCCTTCAATGCAAACAGTACGGGATCATCTAACATTTGTTGACGACGGGCTAAAAACCAAACATGAGTAATCCAATACAACAAAATAGGACAAATTAGCCATAGAATCAATGGCGACATGTAAAGCGTACTGACTTTTTCGCTGTTGAGATAGAGTGCAAATACTAATATCGCAATATAGCCACTTGTTGGTCCCATACTGGCTATCATTTCCAGATCACCTTTTTCATAGCTACGACGTTTAAGCACCTCTTCTTTGTCTATCAGAAGCATTAACTCAACATAGCGTTTAAGAAAGGCTAAACTGGTAAAAATAAACATGGAAAAAGCCAGTAACCATGGGGATATAGGAATAGAAATGGCAAGCCCGCCCGCTAATATTCTAAGGGTGTATAATCCTGCTAAGACAAGTACATCAACAATGAGTTTTTGCTTGAAATAAAATGAATAAGCGATGCTCATTGAGAAATATAAACCCAATATAGCCGTAAATTGAATGGGCAACCATAATAGTGAGAAGGAGAAACTGAAACAAACTAAAAGGGCAAATAACGGTAAACCATATTGTATTGGAATACGCCCAGAGGCAAAAGAGCGTTCTTTTTTTGTGGGATGAATACGATCTGCGGCTAAGTCTAATAAATCATTTAAGATATAACCTGATGAGGCAATAAGACTAAAAGCAATAAACGCCAATAAGCTCACTCCAAATTGACTTAAATCAAATTGGTGAGCCAATATCAGTGGTAAAAAAATCAGACCATTTTTCACCCATTGATGAGGACGCAATGCTTTTAGCCAATCCCATAAAGTGGTTTTAGGAGTGGAAAATATTCTTTCAGATGGACAAGTAAACTGTTTCTGCAAAGCACGACTCGGCGCGACTAAAAAGCCTTCATGGGCATCGTGCAAGATAGGTAAGTCTGCACGGGAATCGCCGATATAATCATAAGTCTTAAAACGTTCTTTGAGCGCGTCGCGTTTAGTTGCCCCTTTCATATTAATCTGTGCATCGCTGGCGATAATAACATCAAACAGTTTTAAATGATCAGCAACGGCTTGTGCAATGCTTTGATGAGCCGCCGTTGCGAGTACCAGCATACGCCCTTTGTTTTTTTCATCCTGTAAAAAGCGCAACAGATTTTCATGGTAAGGGAGAGTTGCCACGTCTAGCGTGACATATTGGGCAATTTGATGTTTAAGATAGGCTCTACCTTGTAAAAGCCAAAA
This sequence comes from Thiomargarita sp., assembly GCA_023143415.1. Classification (GTDB taxonomy): domain Bacteria; phylum Pseudomonadota; class Gammaproteobacteria; order Beggiatoales; family Beggiatoaceae; genus QNES01. The sequence goes on from JAGLHR010000132.1 coordinate 5,058, forward strand.
AGGCAATTTGAAAATCAATAGGAAATGCTGTCTTAATAGTAATAACACGCTTTCCCATAATGTATCTGTGGCGATTAATGTGCCGTCTAAATCGACACATAAAGAATGGTGAATGGTTTTTGTCATTTGTTTGAACGTTCAGGAATCCAAAACTTCAGCTTTGGGTGTTTCTCGAATATTGTTTGAATCAGAATTTAAGAATTTGAGAATTTTCAGAATTAAGACAAGATTCAAAATAAATTCTTGATTTTTATGTTTGAATTCTGAAAATTATCAAATTCTGAAAATTCTGATTCAAATCTTGAAGGGACATTATAAATACAAGATTCAAAATAAATTCTTGATTTTTATGTTTTAATTCTGAAAATTCTCAAATTCTGAAAATTCTGATTCAAAATTAAAGAAAATGGTGTTGTTAATAATCACTTATTGATTTACTTTTAATTACTTTATATTGCATTTAAATATATTGAATTGTACTAAATTTCATGATAACATATCACTCATTGTGATAAAAACTTAGATTAAATGCTTATCTTTTGTAACTAATAGCCACAGCATGTAAATGCACTACTTTGGCAAGGCATAAGTTAAGTCGCCGTTTAATTTAAAATTTTTAGTAAAAGTAGCCAAGAATTCTTATGATGACTTGGTAGAGGATGTGCAGTTCATCCATCGTTGCGTCACACCTTTCGAGGCTAAAGTTTTTTAAAGAAAAACTTTAACCTCGAAGTTTATTTAGGTGGACACATCAGCGAAAAAACTAAAAAGTCACATTTTTAGTAACTGTACAATAAATAGTTCTTAACTGA
>JAGLHR010000133.1 GCA_023143415.1 Thiomargarita sp.
ATAAGTCAAAAATCGTCAAAAGTAGGGTGGGTAGAGTGAAACGAAACCCATCATTTGGTGGGTTTCACTCTCGCTCTACCCACCCTACGAAAAAATCATTGAAATCAAATGCTTAAATACTTATGACTAACGATGAGAACTCTAGCTTGGGAACGAGGGGGCGAGGGGACTGAGTAGTTAGCAGAATTTTATCTCTTCAGAGCTAAAAAAGCGAACCACCAAGCAAGGTTATTCTCCAAGAAGTCAAATCACCATCTGCGAATCGTTGGCGAGCGTTTTTTAATAACACTGCCCACCGAAGATTTTCTGCAAGAACGTGTTGATTTGCTACCACAGACACGGGAATTATTTTAATGCGAACTTTGTAGGGGACATTTTTTCATCAGTAGTTGTATGGTGGGTAGGAGCGAAGCGTAAACCCACCATTCCGATAAAAAGCGTAAACCCACCATTTTCCAACGGTATGGTGGGTTTACGCTTCGCTCCTACCCACCCTACTTTACTACATGACTACGAATCTTATACACCGTTTGAGGACCATTAATCCCTTTAAGATTGACAGAATGGCGGCTCATATTTTTCATGCCCCGTTCTTTCAAGCATTGCATAAATATAGCGTCTTGATATACTTGTTCAGAGAAGCAAATTTCACCACTCTCAGCGACGGCTTGAATACGCGCCGCTTTATTAATCGTCGAGCCAAAATAATCAAGTCTATCATTAAGATTGACCAAAATTGCAGATCCTCGATGAATACCAATTTTGATATGAACTTGTTCATCAGTACAGTGCTTATTATTGTATTGTCTAAACTGTTCAAGGGCATCAATAATCGCCCTGAGTGCCAACTCGTTCCGAATAAATGAAGCCATTACTGCATCGCCTATGGTTTTAAGAATTGTCCCGCCCTGTTTTTCGATTTGGTTAAACAAAATATCAAAATGATCACGGACAATATTATAAGCCACCACATCACCCAGTTTTTCGTACATTTCCGTTGAGCCAGTAATATCTGTAAATAAAACCGTGACAGAGGCGATTTGCATTTGCTCACGATCAGATAAAACTTGATCGCCAAATAGGGTACGAAATATCGGGTAGTGAATGAGTTCTAAACCAGACAGGAGTGGGGGTGATGCGAAATATTCTGCACATAAGGGCGTAAATTTGCGCTCATCAATTTCTTTATTAAGCGAAAAAGTGACTTCAATCCACCGCGCAAAATCGGTTTCAAATTCCTTTTCGCATCCCTTGCAATAAGAGAGCCTAGACGCTTTGGATAACTGTTGATAATCCTCAGTAATGGTATGGCACTGTGGACAATGTACTTCCCAATTGAGATCAAATAAGCCGTCTAAGACACCATATAAAAATTCTGGTACAACTTGGTTCACCGATAAATTGGCATATCTTGCTACATCAACAGGACTAATCCGTTGTTTTGGCAATGTTTTTTCAAACTCTAGCACCCAACGTTGTATCGCTTCCACTGCGGGTATGAAAGCGGATGGCCTTTTTTTAAGTATTTCTAGCTTTTGTAAAAATAAAGAAGTATTCATAATAATGGTGAATTATTAATGAACCTATCCCGCCCTATTCGTTTTTGAACTTAGAAATCTGATTTTTTTGTTCTGAATCAGATTTTCTTAAACCCCGTGCTCAAAAAACCAACTATTTTTATTCATTATTCTGCATTTTTGAATA
>JAGLHR010000134.1 GCA_023143415.1 Thiomargarita sp.
AGTTTTACTTGCAGGATTTAGGTTATACCTAGCCGTAAAGCAACAAAAAGGTATATTGGAGAATAATCATGGCTAAGTATATACTCACTCAAGAAGAACAAGAAATTTTAGAGGCATTTGAATCTGGAGAGATACAGCCAATCCAAAACGCAAATGAAGAAATAGAAAAACATAAAAAATATGCTACCGCCACTTTCAAACAAGATAAAAAAATAAATATTTGTATTGCAAGCCGTGATCTTTCCATGATTCAAAAACTGGCTTTATTGGAAGGTATTCCATATCAAACATTTATCTCTAGTATCTTGCATAAATTTGTAGATGGTAGATACATAGAAAAACAACCTAACCTAGTAGGGTGAGCGAGCGTAGCGTTGGTATATGAATTGATGGTGTAGAGGCAACCTCTTTGCCCACAATTGACAACCAATCAAATCTCAAATTTCCAAAATTAACCAAAAGCTCTATAGATGTTCAGAAAAATAACTTCCAAAAACCTGACAGGTTTGATGTGTGATCGAGGCTAAAGTTTTTCTTCAAAAAACTTTAGCCTCGATCATTATTTATCTGAAAAGCTCTAAGTCGTTTGACTTAGGGCTTTTTTTTCCGCGCGTTTAATACAAGGCTAAAAAATCATGAATCCATTAAAAATCATACACTTACTCATAGTAATCCTATTTTTCCTGTTTACACCCACATCAACCCTTGCTGTGGGCAAACACGCCTTGCTCATTGGTATCCAAGACTACAGTAGTAGTGGCATTAGCTCCCTCAAAGGCGCGATCAATGACATCACATTGATGAAGGGCGTACTGCGTGAACGATTTGGTTTTCAAGATCAGGATTTTATCATTCTGTTAGATGCCCAAGCCACCCACACTGGTATTGAAAAAGCGTTCACTGCCCTGATTCAACGAGTCAAAAATGATGATTTTGTTTATATCCATTATTCAGGGCATGGTTCGCAAACCCCGGATTTGAATGGTGATGAACGGAGCGGCAAAGATCAGACGTGGGTATCTTATGGTGCGCGTACCCATACAATGAGTAAGGACATAAACAACACCGATCTGTTGGATGATGAAATCAATGCTTGGTTGGCGGCGATTTATGCCAAAACGGCGCAAGTGATATTTGTGTCTGATTCCTGTCACTCCGCCACTGTCGCCAGAGGTGCAGCACCTACCAGTCGCGCCGTGAAAAAAGATAATCGTTCCCATCCCTTGGGAAAAAAAGCCTATACCAAAATTGAAAAATCTCAGGGGATTCGCGTCGGTGCCGCACGAGATAATGAATCCGCTATTGAAACCACGCCGCGTAAAGATGGCAAAATTTATGGACTCTTTACTTGGTATTGGGCTAAGGCTTTGCAACAAGCACAAGCGGGAGAAACTTGGCATGATGTATTTAAACGGACTTATACACCAATAACTGCTTGGCGTGGGCAAAGCCCCCAAATGGAAGGCGAGCGTAGCCGACAAGTTTTAGATGGCGATTTTACACCACTGGCATCGACGGTTTCGGTGATTGACGCTTATCATAAGTATATAGAGATTCAAGCCGGCTCCTCTGCTGGTGTCACCGTTGGCTCAGTTTATCGCCTATACAATCCCCAACATCCTAACAGACTTTACCTATTACAGTACAAACCACTGTGCTGAGTCCAGTTAAATTTTGTCCGAAAGGAGCAAAATGTATGCGTTTGCCATACAATTTGGGTTTGCATCGCGAAACGGGGCAGTATAGTTCGCAGGAAATTGATGGGCGCGTTTTAAACAAAAACGATATTCTCACTTTCACCTTGCACAACAAATCTGAACAAGATTATTATTGTTATCTGATAAACATTGGTGTTGATGGTGCAATCTCCGCCATTTTTCCTAATCCAGAAGAACGGATGGAACATGCGCGTGTCAATGCGGGGAAAAAACGAGAATTGACGATCAACGATGGTGTTTTGATGACAGATCAAGCTGGGGAAGAAACCATCAAGCTGATTACTAGCACTCAACCCATTGATGTGTCATTATTAGAACAATCGAAGTTTAACCGACGTGGTACGAAGGGATTGAATCCTTTAGAACGGCTATTGGTTAATGCCGTGCATGGAAGACGGGGTGATAGATCAATGCAGAATGATGATTGGGCGACGGGGCAGTGATGTTTGAGGTAAAATAAGGAACGTGCATAAAATAATTTAAAAGACTTTAAAACCAGACCTGCCAGGTTAAAACAAAACCTGGCAGGTCAAGGCAGCAACTTGATTTTGACTTTGGTTTTGACCTGGCAGGTTCAAAAGAAAACCTGCCAGGTCTGGTTTTGACTTTGAATTCGAGGCTAAAGTCATGTAGGCCGTTGCACAGTCCTTTTCGTGCAACGGCTTCCTCATTAAAAAAGTGTACCAAAGTTGCCCACCCTACATGACTTTAGCCTGCTTGAACTCTTAGCCTTGAGATTTATCTCAAGGCTGATGAGTAGTTACAATAATTTTTGTGTATGATGGAAATCAATAAGGAGTTCCAGAAATGTCTAAACGAATTGAATTTCAATTTAACGCTAAAAAAGCCTTAGAAGTGATTTTGTGGCTGGCGACTAAAAGGCATAATAGCGGTTATCATGCTTTGCTCAAAACCTTGTTTTTTGCGGAGGAATACCATTTGAATCACTATGGACGACCCATTGTAGGTGATGTCTATTTGGCGATGGAGTATGGTCCCGTTGCATCAACCACCTACGATATTCTGAAAAAAGAAGCCTTGGCAATCGAACTCTTAGAGGACGACTTACCCTTTGAAAATGTGAATAAAAAGATAACGCCATTAAGAAAGCCCGATTTGCGTCAACTGTCGCCAAGTGATATTGAGGCTTTAGAATATGTGATTGAAAAATATGCTCATTATGACTTTAAGAGCTTAACCGATATTTCCCACCAACACCCGGCTTGGAAAAAAGCGAGAGAACACGACGAATATAATCCTCGTATGGATTATAAAGACTTTTTATCGGATAGTAATGACGAAATCATTCAAGATTTAATTGAGCATTCAAAATGGATGAGGTTCTAAAAATGATTGAAGTCATGGAAATCGTCGCTATCCGAAATGAAGAAATTTATCCGCCCAAGGAGAAATATCAGGTCTGTGTTTATCCAAATTGGTTTTTCTTGATTAATTCTCAGGCTCGAAAAATTTACTGTCTTTTATGAAAATACCGCAAACTGACTATCGTTTTTTGAGGCAAGACAGCTATATTTCTTGTAGCCGTATTTTTGAATATGCTACCATTGACAATAGTAGAAAATTAGGCGTTTTATCCAAATCAACCGCGCAAGAAATCATAGCGACACTTGACTCAGCACGAACCTTAACCCCTGAACAAATAGACTGCATTAAAGAATTGTTAACAAGTAAAATCAGTGGGTAAACCACGCGCCATAGTGTAAGGGGAATTGCTAGAATGGGGAAAGATTAATGGGCAACGGGGTGGTGACTTTTCTGCCCCTACCAAACTATCTTGCTCAGATATTAAGGTGGGCAACCACGTTGCCCACCCTACCTGGATCAACACAGCAAGTAAATCAGCCACGAGCTTTAGCTCGTGGTTCAAAGATAAATTACTGAGGAGAAAAAAACATGAACACAACGAAATTATACACCATCATCATTGTTGGAATATTATTGGTACTTGTTGCTTACAATATTGTCTCGCAATTTGAGCAGCCTAAGATTCCAGCCAGTGTTCGCAGTGTTGGTGATAACATTGAAACTGATGATAAAGATAGAGCCGTCTCGCCATGCCTTCCTCCGGCTTCCACTGATACACTTTTATCCGTTGATATTAATGGTATTGAAGATTGTCGTATTCCGGTTAGTTCCACTTTTGACATTAGCTGGAAAACGGATAACAGCGTTCCTTTGCAAGACAAACAGTATAATTTTGTCGTTTTTACCCTGCCTAACACAGTGCGCTTTAATGGCTCCGGTTTTTTGATGTTGCCACCAAAAGTCAAATTGCCGTTTGGTTTTAAATTTGCGCCGGATAAAATGCGCGTATTATTTCCACTTTATTTGCTAGATGATAAAACACAGGGAACTTTTCAAGTGAAACCTTTGGTTGCTGGTGATTTCACGCTAAAATGGGCTTATGTTGTAGTCAATGAAAGTGGTGAAATCACTTTTTCTTCATCACAAACGAACAAACAATCACAATCCATCACCTTTAACGTGGTGGATGAAAACCCCGTTTTGGTGGTGCAAGATCGTGTAGGCATGAAAAAACCGGAAAAAACCTATATTTCTCCATCAAAAGAGTATGAATTGCGGGTGTTTAAAGACCAATTTCAGGTTTTATATGCTGCAACGGGTGAATTGGTATTAGAAAGAACAGGGAAAAATCCTAATTTTTCGCCGGGTTCAAGGTTTCTTGGTTATTTTCCAGTCAAACAAAAATCCATGCTTACTTATTCCATTAATATAATTGATTTACTAGATAAGAAGAATATTTTTGAGCGTTCCAGTTTCCAAGCTGTAGCATGGGGAAAAAATGATTCTTTCTTGATAATAGGTATTCAGGATTGGGGAAGAGTAACAGTGGTTTTGCCTTGGTTAGAAGAAAATAACCATTTGGTGTATAGGGTAATGCCCGAGGGTTGTCATGCTTGTGATGCTTGGCAAACGACTCATATTGCCATTGATATTGAAAATTCACTTGTTCGATTTAGAAATGCTTATGACTGTGATTATTTACAAAATTTGTTAAATGAAAAGGAATATTCGTCACTAGGATGTAATATCAAAGAAAGTGAGTACCAGCAATTATTACAATCTCATGGATTTCCAATCCTCAAAAAACAACCCAAAGCATGGAAATTAGAAGAAGGATTAAAGATAAGCCATATTGGTATCCTCCCTGAATTCGGTGGTTCTAATTGTTGTAATATGAATAATTTTTCTTATCATCCTATTTTAAAAGAAAAGAAATTAACAACAAAAAATACTTTTTTTGAAAAACAAGAAAGTGTTGTTCGTGGAAACGTTGGTAAAAGAGGGCGTGTTTTGCGTACTAATACAAATGAGAATATAGATTTATCAAGAAATGTTTTAGAAAGACTTGCTGAAATAGATATTTTTGTTCAAAAAAATTATGTACCATTAGAACAAAGTGATTGGTTAGATATGAAACCTAAGCAAAATGGAAAAGAGATCTGGCCGTTTGAGTACAAAAAAGATTATCCTGTTGATTCAGAGATAATCGATTCAATTAAAATGAACTATCCAAAATTTCAGATAACATATCTTCAATTGTTTAATAAGGATGCTGGTGGGGAGGTGAATTATAAAATATGCGATATGACAGGGATGCCTTTCACACATAAGGTAAAATATAGTGCCTTTAAAAATGATAATAGTCAATTTATAATAATTCAAACACAGTGCAATGATATGGCTCCTAGCAATGATATAACTAACGGAAATCTATTTATTTTTTCAATAATTGGCAGTCAATATTATAATATACCTCTTGAAAAAGCATTAAAAATTCTTCCAAATGTTAATGATGAAAATCTGGATAAGTACCTCAATTTAAATACCTATGATTCATTTGATAATGAAACTAAATTCTTCTTATCTGGAGACAATATACTGTTAATCTCATCCATTGATGATTCGTCAATAATCGTTTTTGATGCGAATACTCAAAAAGTCACAGCGGCATTTTCAGATATAGCAGAATCTCAAGACTTAGAATTTCTCCATCTTTCCCAAGATGGCAAACTCGTTCTGCAAATCAACAAAAGCGGACACTTCTACTTCTATGATACTGCCACCCAAAAGCGTATTCTCAATGGCTTATACGTTGATGATGAAATTGTTCTTTATACCGATGATGGTTTTTACGATGGTACAGTTGAAGGTACACACCACGTCACTTGGCATTATCCTGGTTTAAAGCAACATTTTGATTTTAATCAGTTTGAATCCAAATTCAAACGCCCCGATATTATCAAAGCGATTCTCACTGGGCAACCATTTGAAAAACCAGAGGTGCAACTGTTGCCGCCGCCAACCGTCGAGATGCGACTAAAACACCCTGGCAATTACGCCAAGCAAGCCACCGTTGAACTCAGCGCAACCTCAGTGCGTCCGATCATCAATATGCGTTTATTTATGGATGGCGCACCCGTTGCCGAAATCCCCGTGACTGGCAAACAAGCACAAAAAACCGTCTCTCTTGAACTAAAACGCGGCAAACATTGGATTACCGCTGTCGCTTACAATGACCAAGGTTATAGTAGCATTCCACAAAGCCTGATGATCGACGCTTCGGCAGTCAAAGCCAAAGGGGGCAATCTTTATGTACTGGGCGTGGGTGTCAATAATTACCCCAATATGCCAAAAGCTAATCTCGACTATGCCAAACAAGATATTATCGCTTTTGCTGAAACCGCCCGTGCTAATCCAGCCCATCAATACGAAAATATTGTTATAAAACAATTGCTTGACGAAAAAGCAACCCCAACAAATATCTACCAAGCCTTAACCAATATTGTCCAGCAAGCCACCATTGACGACACCTTACTGCTCTATTTTGCTGGACATGGTGAGAAAGGCAAAGACGGTCAATTCTATTTCTTGACTTCCCAAGCCTCATTTGGTGATTTTGAAACCACCGGATTAGCCTGGGAAAAAGTCGCCGCCTTACTGGCTCAAACCAAAGCCAAAGTCATCGTATTCCTTGATGCCTGTCACTCTGGCGTTGCCTCCCAAGAAACCGTCGTACCAAATGATGAATATGTCGCAGAGTTAATGAAAACCGGCAAAGCGGGTATGGTCGTGATGGCCGCCTCAAAAGGGCGGCAATTCAGCTTTGAAGATATCGACTTCGGCGATGGGCATGGTGCCTTTAACTACGCAATAACCCAAGCCCTAACCGAAGAACGCCAAACCACCGATACCAACCAAAACGGTATTATCGAATTAAGTGAACTTTACCGCAGCGTCAAATTCAATGTCCATAAACTCACAGACGGCAAACACCTTGGTTATCCAGAAATGAGATTATTGGGGAAATGCCGGTGTTGTAAACACTGAGAGAGATTATTTTTTAAATGAACCATTATAAAAAAATACTAGCTGAAAAACGTTATAGTTTGACTCGTTATCAAGTTTATCAATCCGTCGAAAATTTTCTCAAATTTCTGTTTAAAAAGCCTATCAGACTAACCAGTATAGACAGCCAAGCGTTAAGAGACTGGCAAAAAATCTGGGTGCCACATAATGATAGATATCCGCCTGAAGGTGGATGGGATTGGAATGATGAGATAACAAAACTCAAACGGACAACACCCGAAAGATTTGAAGTGGCTATTTGGCACCATGATAAACTGTGCGGATTGGCGATAGGTAAACCGTCAAAAGGGACAAGCCATAATGCGATTTATCTGATGGAAGGTTCTCCACTCAAACACCCACTGAATGCGTTAGTGACTAAAATAGTCATTGAAGTGGGTATTGCTTATGCCCTTGCTTTGGAAAAAGAACATTTAATCTTAGTTGATCCTTTAGAAAAAATGATAAAGGTTTATACTAAAAGATATGGCTTTGAATTTAGAACCGCTAAAAATCATCCTAAACGTTTTTGTATTAAAAAGGTATCAATATGAATCAGATAAATATGAGTAGAATTTCTACTAACAATACTCCTAATTTGAGTGAAGCCGATGAAGAAGAATTATGTTTAGCCCATGATCTATTCCTTTTAAAGCGTCCCTTGACTGAAGAGGAAGAAAAGGTGTTATTTGATCCGGCTCAAGTTCAGATACCGACTTTGGCACAAGTCAAGAAAAGATTGAAGAAGTATAAAAGCCCTTTTAGCCAGCTACCAAAAATGTTGACTAACATTAGTTTAACGCCACCTGATACGCATGAACAGACTCTCAAAACACTCAATCGTGTTGATGAATTACATTCAAAAGCTAAGGAATTGGCTGATTTGGCTTTTAGAGCAGAAATGGAGGAACAAACGGATAAAATAAAGCCCTTATACAAGCAAGCTTTTGATTATGAACAGAAAGCGCTCATGTTATCGGTTCAGACGCATGAAAGTGACATTGAACTAACTCCGCTGCTCTTATCTAAAAATGCAGCTAACCTGGCTTTGGACGCACAGGCGTATGATAAAGCCGAAAAAATGATTGAATTTGGCTTATCCAATGAACCGCCTATAGAAATGACAGAAGAGTTATTAGGGTTATTGGATTACCTAGCTGGTATTTATGATGAAGATTGCGAATACCAAAAAGCCCAAATTTTGCTTGAAAAAACCTTAGCGATTCGTGAGAAAATTTTTGACGATGAACACCCGGATGTGATTAACGGTCTCAATAACTTAGGTGTTATTCATCAAAAACAGGCTAAACAGTTATTTGAAAGAGCTTTGATTGTTTTGAATAAAACCCGATACAATGCACATTCACTGGTCAAGATTATTCATAACAATCTTAATCATTTTGACAAACCCGAACCACGACTGTATGGCAGATAGAACTGTTTAAGTCTTTTATTTCATCTCAAGCATCGCGGCAGTTTTTTTGTTTTTAGAGAAAATAGATACCACATTTATTCTCGAAGCAACCTTGACTATCAAAATGGAAATTTTCCTTGCCCCTTTTCCAAGTATACCTTTATGCATAAAATGTGGTCTGTCCCCTATTTTTTAGTAGCGGGTATTGTTAGACAGGTGCCAGAAAATAAAATAATTCGTAATTCTGGACATCAAGGCGGAGATTTTGTATTTCAACGGCGATAAGTGGTAATATTGTATCCTATCAAAATTTGGTGGTATCTCTTAATGTAGGGTGGGTAG
>JAGLHR010000135.1 GCA_023143415.1 Thiomargarita sp.
ACAAAACGCCCACTGCTGAAGCCAGTACAGAAAAGTCTGCTGACAAAACGCCAGTTGCTGATGAAACCAGCACTGAACAGTCTGCTGACAAAACGTCCATGAGCCAAACTGATAAACTCAGTTACAGCATTGGGCACAATATTGGCAAAAGTTTCAAGCAACAAAAAATAGCGATTAACATAGAAGTATTTGTTAAGGCTATTCAAGATGTTATGTCCGATAAGAAACCCATTTTAAGCGAACAAGAAGTCAATGACGTTATGTTGACTTTCAAAAAAGAGAGATTTGCTAAAATGGCAGCTGAACGTAAACAGGAAGGTGAAAAAAACCTTAAAGAAGGCAAGGCATTCCTTGATGAAAATGCGAAAAAAGAGGGTGTTGTCACTTTGACAAGCGGCTTACAGTATAAAGTGATTACCCTTGGAACAGGGCAAAAGCCAAAAGTGACTGATAAAGTAACGACTCATTATAGTGGCACTTTAATTGACGGAACTGAATTTGACAGTTCTTATAAACGTAACAAACCTAGCACTTTTCCCGTCAAAGGTGTTATTGCAGGTTGGACAGAAGCTTTGCAGTTAATGAAGGAAGGTGCAAAATGGCAGTTATTTATTCCAAGTAACTTAGCCTATGGAGAACGAGGCTCTCGCGGTAAGATTGGCTCCAATGCCACCTTGATTTTTGATATTGAACTGATCTCTATCGTCGCTCCAAAAACAAGTGAAACCAAGTAGATTTCTAAATAAAAACCCCGCTTATGCGGGGTTTTTATTATCTACATCGTAGTAATATGCAATATAAGATTTTCTTTATCCCATATCACTTCATCATCTTCATCAATATCAGCATGATGCCACAATTCTTTACCATCCTTGATGATACGAATATCATTGATAGGGGCATCTTCCTCTTTAAGGGAGGACGTTTCTTGCTGTGATGCAGAAGCATCATAATTTTCCAGGATGTCTTTGGCTTTTCCCATGACAATTTCTGCATAGTCGGCTTCTGCACCACCACCATAAACAGCAGCGCCTCGATCACGAGGGCGAGAAGTTTTATACTTATGCCCGATGCTAAAGCCAATCCGACTGCCATCTGGAAAAACTTCTATAATACTGTCGGCTAATATTCTTGCCAATTTATCTTGCCCAGCCGTACTGCGAACCCACTCCGCATGTTGTGGATTGCTAACAAACATTGGTTCTAACAAAATGGCTGGCATTTTTGTATGTTTCAGATTACCATTTCCACGACCATTAAAACCTCCAACCAATATTCCCCCTCTTCCAGCCACGGGAATATTAAAGACTTGACCCACTTTATTAGCATACCAACGTCCCCAGTTTTTGCTGGTTTCAGAAGCCCGATAACCCGTGACGACTACGGCATAACCTGAACTCGTATTCGCTGACGCATTAAAATGCTGTTCGACATAAGCGGTACACTTATCTCGATTAGCCTGTTTTTGCCGCCAACTGTAGTTACCCTTGTAAAAACGAACATCATACATTTTTTAATCCCTCTCTTTTTTAATTAACTATAACCCGTGTCAGATTTTGTCCTATTTTAAAGCATAAAAATCTATAAAACATAAGGAATGAAAATTAAATAATATCCTTTCGATGTTAAACCTGACAGGTTTTGAAAACCTGTCAGGTTTGGCTTAAAAGTTTTGGAAGCTATTAAAGTTTCATTCCTAAGACAACAGTGTAATTTTTTTTATGATAACAAAGTGACTTCAATAAATCAACATATTGTATAATAAACATAATTTTTTTAACATTTTTAGTATATGGCAAAAATTGGTGAGACAGCGATGTATGTACAATATAGACATAAAACCCCTTATTTTTTTAATGTTTTATTAATCTTTAAATTATTAATATTAATAGGATTAGTGGTGAGTTGTACGCCACCTCCCATTCCTGATAATTTTGTGCAACCAACTCCTAGAAAAAATATTACCATAACGCCACCTGACCTTCTCGCAAAATTTCAAAGCCCCGTTCTTGATATGCAAAAAGATTACTACCTAGGTGCGGGCGATGAAATCACTGTTGAAGTGTGGGGCTATCCAGAATTATCTGGTAAACATACGATAGGCCCTGATGGTAAAATCACATTGCCACTGACAGGGAACATTCGGCTAACTGATTTATCCAGAGAAAAAGCCGCAAAAAGGATCAATAAAGCATTGACACAATTTTATACGGATTTATCCGCTGTCGCAGTGCGGGTAGATAAATATGCGTCCAATCGGATATTGGTATTAGGGCGAGTCGCTCGTCCAGGGGAAATATTATTTGGTATGACAACGCCCACTTTGCTTGAAGCCATATCAAAAGCCGGCGGTTTTGCAAAAGCCAGTGGTTTGCAAGGGGACGCACAAAGTTTGCCTTTTACGCATTGTGCCATATTTCGAGGGCGCAATCAGATTGTGTGGATTGAAATTGAGCCGTTGCTGACAGGCAAAGATTTATCTTTAAATCTGAAATTGCAACGCAATGACATACTCTATATACCTGATATCGAAGAAAAATTAGTCTATGTTCTTGGTGAAGTTAATCGTCCTGGTGCCTTCCCCTTAACGTCAAGTATGTCTTTTCTGGAACTGCTTGCAAAAGCAGGTGGACCAAATAGAGATGCCGCCGCTGGTAGAATTAACCTTATTCGTCCAAAACAAGGTATCAATCAGCCAATAGCACTGGGTGAGTTAATAACACCTAATCAGAAAGTCAATGTGGCACTTGAGGAAGGTGATATTATTTATGTCCCAACCAATACGATTGCTAAAGTGAACTATGCCATACAATTTCTGAATCCTTTCACCACCATGCTGGGCATTTATGCGAATATTGAAAGTGTTCGTGCCAATACACAACTTCGCAATCTTAATCAACAACAAGAACGCCTAGAAACTGAGCGTGCTGCCGTTGAAGCTCAAATAGAAGCCAATTCGGGTTTGGAATAATATCTTCCCCTATATCTACAACATCAATGACAGAAGAACAATCTATACCAACAGGTCGATTTAAACCCCTCGTCGGCTTATTGAGGTATAAGTGGCTAGCCTTGTTGATCTTTATCGTGGTCAACTCTATAGGGGTGCCAGTCGCTTTACATCTGGGAGAACCCCCGGTTTTCCACAGTGTAAAAGTCGTCCTACTGGTCTCACCTAAGTTTATCCCCAATCTTGTTTCGGAAAGGGGTATGGACTTAGGGCGCACTGAATATCAATTCTATGTCAAGCAACAGATCAACTTGCTCACGCGCCACGATGTCTTGCAAGAAGCTCTGCAATTGCCAGAAGTACGGAAAAATTGGTTATTGCCTGGGGAATCTATTGGTCGTGCTAAAGGACGCTTAAAAAAAGCCATCTCAACTAAAAGTAAACGCAGTGATCCGTTTATTACTGTCAAACTCTCCAGTTCAAGATATAAAGGCTTAGATATTGTACTGAATGCGCTTATTAACACTTATTTGAAAAAATCCCAGTCAGAAAATATTTATGACAGCGATGGTCGAATTAAGAGATTGCAACAACGTCGGGATAAACTAGAACTTTCGCTTTCAACTCAGCTTAAACAGCGCACTAAAATTGCTGAAAAATTGGGTGTGACTACTTTTCAGGAAAACACTTTAGGTCCTTATGATAGTATTATCGTTGAAACGACTTCTGCTTTGACACAAGCGCGTCGCCAGCGCGTTGAAGCTGAAATCCGTTTAGCCACTTTGAAGGATAAACAAGGTAACGGTAAAACGACGTTGGATATCTTCGTGAATGAAATGGTTGCCAATGATGGCACTTTAAAAAGTTTTAAAGCCGCTTTGATTAATCGGCGCACAGATTTGCTCACCCAAACTTTAGGTTTGACTCCAAAGCATCCGAGCAAAAAACGGGCTCAACGGGAAATGGAAAAAATTGATAGAGATATTGAACAAGCAACACAAGTGCTGTTTGAAGAAATCCGTACCCGTTTATTGGAAAAACACAAAGCTGAAATCTATCAAGCACGACGCTTTGAGCAAGTATTGGCTGAAGAATTAAAAGGGCAACATGAACAGGCAAATCAATATGTTAGCCAGTATCACGAAGCACTGGAACTTAATAAAGATATTTCGCGTGCTTATCAAGAGTTGGAAAAAATTAATAGTCGCATTGACTATTTAACGATTGAATCGACCGCCCCTGGATTTGTGCGTTTGGATACGCCCGCGAAACCGTTGCCTAATCCGGCAGAAAGTAAACGCTTAATACTTATCTTAATTATCGTCGTGATTGTTGCACTTGCCCTAGCAATAGGCGTATCTGTATTGATAGATATGTTAGATCAGCGCATCCACACGCCGGGAGAAGTGCATAAAATTCTCGGCTTTTCACCAATGGCTTGGATTTTAGATCGTCACAATTTAAGTACGGAAGAATTTGCTATGGATCACCTGCGTCGTTTGGCATTGACATTGGAACGTGAAAGGCATAACAATAAAACGACTGCTTTTGTTCTAACATCGGTTAAACCAGACGGTGGTACAACAACTCTCACCTTAGAACTCGCACAAATACTAAATGAAATAGGGGTGCGTACTTTAGCTATGGAACTCAATGCGTTTAAACCTGATGAGCGTTATGAGGGAATAAGCCCTTATAACAGTTTGACGACTTTATTAGATCAATATACACCGTTGAATTCTCCAGAAATGTTCGTCATTCCAGCCACGGAAGATTTACCTGATCGTTTGCCTGTTGGGGAAACAGATAAGCGTTACTTATCTACTTATGGCAGATTGCGTTCTATTATTGAACAATTCAATGCACATTATGATTTAATCCTCTTGGATACACCGCCACTTTTATTGTCAGCAGATGCAGAGTTGTTGGGTAAAGTGGCAGGTGGTGTATTACTCGTCATTGAGGCAGGTGCGGTTACTCCAGGTGAACTGAAACGGGCAGCACAATTACTAGAACGTTTAAATCCCCCAGTCGTCGGTTCAATACTTAATAGAGTCAGGGTGTTCCAAGGCGGCGGTTATTTTGCTCAACTTTTGAAAGAGTATGAACGAGGTACAAAATTACGACGGAGTTGGATTAAACGGTTATTCTTGCGCTAAGTTTCGTTTGAAAACTTCGCATGTTTTGTTCTATTTATAACTTGATGATCAAGTTACTCTTGTTCCCAAACTCTGTTATCAGAGTTAGTAAAAAGCATTTAAGTCTATGATTTAAATGGTTTTTTCGTATTGTAGGTTGAACGAGAGCGAAACCCACCGAACAAAATGGTGGGTTTCGTTTCACTCTACCCACCCTACTTTTGACTACTTTTGACGATTTTTACTCTCGTTCCCAAACTCTGTTTGGGAATGCATTCCACGACGCTCTGCGTCGTGTGCTGGGAAAACAGGACGCAGAGCGTCCGTGAATGGGTTCCCAAACAGAGTTTGGGAACCAGAATATGATCAAGTTTTTAGTCTATTAATCGAATTGACACAACAATATTAAGAAATCCGATTTTTTTCAAAAATCGGATTTCTGAGCAGCGAAGATTAAACTTGTAGTTATTGTTTGGTTTCGAGGTTTTTGTTTTTTGAAGAAAAACATCGAAAACGAGAAAACTTGATCATCAAGTATAAGGTAAATTATGGAAATTTTTGGTCCTATTCCCTCCAGACGACTTGGGCGCAGTCTTGGAATTAACAATATTCCGCCCAAAGCCTGTTCTTATTACTGTACTTACTGTCAAGTTGGACCAACTGAAGAGACGGAGATAAACCTTCGCCATTTTTATGGTGCCGATAAAATCGTGAAATTAGTTAAAGCGCGTGTAGCACAACTCAAAGAACAGGGTGATACTGTTGATCATCTTTCTTTCGTTCCCGAAGGCGAACCAACACTTGATGCTGATCTCGGTGAAACCATAGAGAAATTGCGCCATTTAGGTATAAAAATTGCCGTTATTACAAATGGTTCGCTGATTTGGCGCAAAGAGGTGCGTGAAACACTTAAAAAAGCGGATTGGGTTTCCCTCAAGATAGACACCGTTGATGAAAAAATATGGCATCGTATTAATATTCCCCATCGCAATCTCAAACTCACGGCGATTTTGGAAGGCATGATCACTTTTGCCAAAGAATATAGCGGAACATTGGTGACAGAAACCATGTTAGTCAAAAGCCGCAATGTGAGTGATGAGGCGGTTATTGGAATCGCGGATTTTATCCAACGTATTAATCCAGAAAAGGCTTATTTTTTAATTCCGACTCGCCCCCCTGCTATCTCTTCTATTCATCCCCCTGACGAAGATGAACTGAACCGAATTTATCAAATCGTTAGTCAAAGGATACCTTTTATGGAATATCTGACGGGCTACGAAGGCAATGCTTTTGCGTCTAGTGGCGATGCTGCCAAAGATTTGTTGAGTATTACTGCTGTTCATCCGATGCGTGAAGAGGCAGTACGTGAGTTACTTGCAAAAAATCAGGCGGATTGGCTTATCGTTGAAAATCTCCTCAGTGAAGGCAAAATGATAAAAACGGAATATGAAGGCAAGATGTTTTATATCAGGCAGAGCAAAAGCTGAAGCGTTGTTCTTTGGAATACAACGCTTTAGCTTTGTTCTTTGGAGTACAACATTAACTTTATTCGTATCCTATCAAAATTTGGTCTCTTAATGTAGTCTCTTAATGTAGGGTGGGTAGGAACGAAGTGGCACCGTTGAAAAATGGTGGGTTTCGCTTGAAAAATGGTGGGTTTCGCTCTCGCTCTACCCACCCTACATAACCACCACCAAATTTTAATAAGATACCTTTATTCTTTGGAGTACAACGCTTTAGCTTTGTGCGTATTGGAATACAACGCTTTAAGACTGAATTGAATAACTGATGACTGATGATGAAGTTTACCAAAACCTTATATTACAAGGGGTATCTCGTACATTTGCCCTAACTATTCCACAGTTACCCCCTGTTTTGTGCAAAGTAATTAGTAATGCCTACTTATTATGCCGTATTGCTGATACGATAGAAGATGAACCCAATTTAACGCCTACTCAAAAAAGACAATTTTCTCAAGAATTTATTCAAGTTGTCGCTGGAGAATCGCCACCCAATGTACTCGGTAAAGCCTTATATCCTTTGCTCTCCGACAGCACATTAGTGGCTGAGAAAGAGTTAATTTTAAATATGCCCCGCGTTATCCGTATCACCCATCGCTTTACACCAAATCAACGTACTGCTTTGCATCGTTGTGTGCGTATTATGGCGGAAGGGATGGCGGAGTTTCAACAAAACAGTTCTCTTGATGGTTTAAAAGACTTACAGGAAATGGATCGTTATTGCTATTATGTCGCCGGGGTTGTTGGCGAAATGCTAACCGATTTATTTTGTGAATATTCCCCACATATTGCCCAGCATAAGGCGGAGTTACAAAAACTGGCTGTTTCATTTGGGCAAGCCTTACAAATGACTAATATTCTTAAAGATATTTGGGAAGATCGACAACGAGGTGCTTGTTGGTTGCCGAAAGATGTGTTTGCACGGTTAGATTTTGATTTGAAAGATTTGTCGCCTGCCCATTATAACCCTAATTTTGGTAAGGGTTTAGCGGAATTGATTGGTATTGCTTATACCCATTTGGATAATGCCTTGCGTTACATTTTACTGATTCCGCCTGATGAAAAAGGTATTCGTCGTTTTTGTTTATGGGCATTGGGGATGGCAATATTGACTTTACGACGTATTCTTAAACAGCGCGATTTTCGCAATGGGCAACAAGTTAAGATTTCCCGACGCTTGGTTAAAATAACGATATTAATCAGCAACATAACGACTCGTAGTAATACCAGTTTACGACTCTTATTTTTTTTACTGACACGGGAAATGAATGATCTTAGAAACCCATCTCATTCTCACTAAATATTCTAGGATTATAACCAAAATCATGGGAAGCGGTTGTATGATCAAAACATAAATCTTGGTTCATTCGCATTATCATAGCCATTGATATAGTTGTTCGCACGGGCAATAAGGTGATACAGCGAATCATCAATTTAAAAACAGGTAATGGAATAGAAACGAGAAGTGGTTTTTTACCTAATTGGTGAAAAATCGCTTTCACCATGTCACGATAATTCAGCGTTTCACCTCCACTCAAATTATAAGTCTTATTGACAGTTTGGGATTGGTTGGCTTGAAGACAAGCTGCCGCTAAATCGTCTGCATGTACAGGTTGACGTAGCCCTGTACCCTGCCCAACTAAGGGAAAAAAACCAAAACGGCGAATAAATTGGGCAATAAATGTCACATTTTTGTCAATGCCACATCCATAAATTAAAGTGGGGCGAAATAGGCTCCATGCAATGCCACGCGCCTGACAGGCGACTTTTAATGCGGTTTCTGCTTCCATTAATTGCGCTGCTATTTTTCGTTCACGGGATTCGGGTGAATTCGCTTTAGTCAAACAACTGGTTGAGCTAAAGGCAATCACTCGTCTTAAAGGCGCGTCTTTGGATAGACGTGCCAATAGCGGCGGTAATAATGTTAATGGGGCAATGTGGAATAATTGACTAGGCTGATTTATCGGTAAAGACGATGTTTGTAAATCCGCTTGATGCCAAACAACATCAGTGGTAGGAGGTTGCCGACTCACAGCAATTACTGTAAAACCTGCCGTTTGTAAACGCGGTATTAAAAATCGCCCTATTTGGCTCGTTGCGCCTGTTACATAAGCGATGGGGTGAGTAGAATCTGTTGACATATTAAATTAATTTACAAAGCTGAAGCGTTGGATTCCAAAACGCCCAAAGCTGAAGCGTTGGATTCCAAAACGCCCAAAGCTGAAGCGTTGGATTCCAAAACGCCCAAAGCGTTGGATAAAACGACTTATGTATCAAATCTGTTGATTTCGTAAATCCGTTGTACTATAGTTTTTCAGATAAATCACTTCTAAAAACCTGACAGGTTTCCAAAACCTGACAGGTTTGGTGTGTGATCGAGGCTAAAGTTTTTTGAAGAAAAAACTTTAGCCTCGATCATTATTTATCTGAAAAATATATATAAAATAAGGCGTTATTATGTCAAATAATCCGTTGAAGGGTTTCAGCTATTTTTTTGAAGGATTTTCTCTGATTTTGAAACCAGGTATTCGTCAATGGGTACTGATTCCACTATTAATAAATACTTTATTATTTAGCGTATTAATTTATTATGCTTGGCTCTATTTCCCAATAGCAGTTAAATTTATTGGAATAAACATTCAAAGTGGTTTGCCAAGCTGGGCATGGCTTATTCAGTTAATGCGCTGGCTACTATTGCCCCTATTTTTCATGTTTGCTTTATTCATATTCTTTTTTGCTTTTACGTTTACAGCTCATTTAATTGGCGATCCATTTAATGCTTTACTCGCCGCTGCCGTTGAAAAGCATTTAACGGGCAAGCCTGTTAAATTATCCTCCTCCGATTCTTGGTTTAAACAAATTATTAGTTTCATCACTGAAAAAGTCGGAAAATTATTTTACTACCTGAAATGGGCTATCGTATTATTGATAATCTCTTTCATTCCTGTCATCAATATTATTTCACCAATATTATGGTTTTTATTTGGTGCATGGTTCGCTTGCCTAGAATATATTGATGCCCCTTTAGGAAATCATAATTACAATTTCCTCGCGCAACGCAAACTTTTGGCTAAAAAACGTATGCTCTCGTTAGGCTTTGGGAGTGCCGCTTTTATTACCATGTTGATTCCACTGATCAATTTTTTAGTCATGCCAATCGCAGTTGCTGCTGCCACATCTCTGTGGCAACATGAATTTGCAGAAAGTCAAAAGAATTAAGAGTTGAAATTGGAGTCCAACGCTTCAGCT
>JAGLHR010000136.1 GCA_023143415.1 Thiomargarita sp.
TGTAGTTACTGTTGTCAGACGAAAAACTTGATAATCGAGTTTCATAACTATTCTGGTTATTTTCAATGAATAATTTTATAACATATTGATAAATATCATAAAATCAATGTTTTTATGTTTAATTCTGAAAATTCTCACATTCTGAAAATTCTGATTCAAACTTTTTACAAGGGCAATAACTGCATAACCACAGATAAAGGTAGCATAAAATCTAACCAAATACCATAATTAAATAATAAAATGCTAATTGGCATTAAAACGAGTAAGACGAATAAACCCAGAATGATGCTACCCAATCCATAACCAAACCGTGCTAACACCAAACTCATTAACATAATTAAACCTAAATAAGTCAAGAATTTTATCCCTGCTGATAAAGGTTTAATTTCTCCATATTCTAACAATGTTTGAATGGCATTAATAATGATCAACGCCCCTGGCATTTCATCCAATGGTGTCAAATGGGTGTCGCGCCCTTCACTATAACTGCCACCGATGACAACGATGCGATTTTTGAGAACCTCTACACTGGCAGTTGGAGGTAATTCTGCATAAGGTTGTGCAGGAAAAATGGTGACAATCGGTTTATCCGCTTTATCTTTTACAAAGTAGGGTAAACGGGGTGGTTTATTTTCAACTAACCACGGAATACTGAACATGATCCGTTGCTTAATACCATGCTGCCCAGTGCTGACTGTGAGCTTTCCAATCTGAATATTTTCTGGTGGCAAGTGCGTTGTCGGTTTAGTGAGACAATCTTGAGGTTGAAAAGGGCGTAATGCTTTTTCAAAATTATCTGTTTGAGAAAGTCCATTGCGAATTAATGCTGCGGCTAATAATTCAATCGACGGAATAACAGTGGGTTTTTGTGCTGTGCAGGCAGATTGCCATAACCACCAATGCCGTATCATCAGTTCATAAGCATCACGGAAAAATAATGTTGAAGCCCATTGTACATAGGGCGCAGACTTTTCAGCCGCCTCATCCAAAAAGCTAGGGCGAGTGATTTTAGGGCGAGTGTCGTGGAGAAAAGTTGTGCTTGATTGAAAAGTTCGAGCCAGAATAATCGGTGTGCATGATGGTTTATTTGCACAGGCTGCTTTATAATTCTCCAAGTAATCAGATAGGGCTTGATCATAAGGATGATGTTTTAATCCTTTTGTATATTTCTCCAAACCATCCATTGGCGTTTCTCGACTTAAATCAACATCGACTATCACCAAACGGGCTTCCGCATCGACAGCCGCTTTAATTAAATGATGCAATCGATCACGCGGCGTAAACATTGGCGTATTCCACGCCTGATGCGTTTTGTCATCAATATCTAATAGTACAAAAGGGGGAATATTAGACATCTTTCCTAAATGGGAC
>JAGLHR010000137.1 GCA_023143415.1 Thiomargarita sp.
ACTGTTGTCAGACGAAAAACTTGAAGATCGAGTAAGTGCATATTACCACTAAAAACATTTCACGTAGGTAAATTAGTATGGCTTATGGCAAATTTAAATCAGTCGAAGAAGTGGCAACCAAATTTGATATTGAAGTTGCAGATAGAACAGCGTTTATCTCTGAAAAAAAACGTGAAATTTTGGATGTATTCCTTTCTATGATCACAAAAAACCTGAAGGATGATACAAGCTACATCAATGAGTTTGCCGTTTGCGACGCAATTATCAGACCTATTCTGGGGATAGTGGCGGAAAATTACAACTTAAAAGTTTGGTCACATCTATCTTATAATGTAGATGAAGAAAAAGGGCTTGTCGGGGAACCTGATTATTTAATTGCACCTAAAACAAAGTATGGCGCAATGGCAAGACCTTCGCTTTGTATCATCGAAGCGAAAAGAGATGACTTTGATCAAGGGTGGGCACAGGCTTTATCTGAAATGGTTGCCTCTTCTCTGCTGGGTGCATCTATCTGTTATGGTATCGTTACAACAGGAGCCATCTGGCAATTTGGCAAACTAAATGAAAATGTTTTTGTCATCGATCCAAAGTATATATCCGCTACCACGGAGTTGCAACGGGTATTTAATACAATAAATTGGATATTTCATGAAATATCGTAACGGCTCCAATCAAAAAATCTCATCTGAATTAAAACATGAACTGGTTAACGAAAACACTCACTAGCACCCTGGGGCAAAAAATCATTATGTCACTCACGGGATTATTTTTAATCTCGTTTTTAATGGTGCATTTAACAGGCAATTTATTATTATTTAAAGAAGATGGGGGGGCAGCGTTCAATGCCTACGCGCATTTTATGTCCACCGCCCTCATTATTCGCGCAACTGAAATCATTTTAGTCTTGGGATTTGCATTGCATATCTATACTGCTTGGCAACTCACTCGCTATAACCAACAAACTCGCCCACAAAACTATGCCTACAATCGCCCTGATGCCAATAGCTCATGGTTTTCACGCAATATGGGCGTTGCTGGCTCAATAATATTAATCTTTCTCGTGATACACTTGTATAACTTTTGGTTCCAATATAAATTTCATACGGAAATTCCACTGGCAGCAGGAACAAACTATAAAGATATGTACTGGTTAGTACATGTCGTTTTTATACAAGAATGGTGGTTTTCTATTTTATACCTTATCGCGATGGTATTTCTTGGTTTCCACTTAGTACATGGCTTTGAAAGTGCTTTTCAAACCTTGGGCATCCGTCATAAAAAATATACGCCACTTATTCAAAAACTGGGGTTATTATTTTCTATTGTCGTACCAATAGGCTTTGCAGCTATGCCAATCTCTATTTTCATTAACCACTTTTTCTATAGATAATTGGGGTTCGAGGTTTTTCTAGTTCCCTTCGAGGC
>JAGLHR010000138.1 GCA_023143415.1 Thiomargarita sp.
GCTTTAGCTTTGAGCGTTTTTTGGACTCCATTTCCAAAGCTGAAGCGTTGGACTCCATTTCCAAAGCCTCAAAATCACTTTTCTAGCTTATCTCTTTTTCCTTTGATAAATTCTTTTAACAGGCTTGCTGCGAAGGCGATAGAGTGCAATTTCTCCAAATAAATTAGGCATTAATTTATTTAGCCAATTGGTATGATGCGTTGTATCCACGACTGTCCGTTGTAGCACTTCAATATCTAGTCTGTGACAAAGTTTTTCAAAATCATGCAAAGAACAGAGGTGAATATTTTCCGTATTATACCATTCGTTGGGTAAAGCGCGAGAAATGGGCATAATACCACAGAAAAAGAGTGAAAAACGCGCTCGCCAATGCAGAAAATTAGGAAAAGTAACAATACCTTGTCGCCCAACGCGCAACATTTCTAATAATAATAAATCGGGACGATGAATAGATTGCAGGGCTTCTGTCATCACCACATAATCAAAGCTATCATCCGAAAAATCGGACAATCCCTGATTTAAATCTGTGTGAATCACATTAACGCAGGCTTGGATACAAAGTATGATATTTTCATCATCAATTTCTAAACCATATCCTGTCACAGAGCGCGTTTCGCGTAAATGCGCCAACAAAGTGCCATCACCACATCCTAAATCTAAAACCTCTGAGCCTTCAACAATCCATTCACTAATCAGTGCTAAATCAGTACGCAATTCCATGTTTTTTCTCATTAGATTTCTATTTGCTGCATATATGCTCTAAAAGTTTGTAAAAATTTTGGAATGGGCATCAAAAACGCATCATGACCTTCATGCGCCTTGATTTCAGCATAAGTCACCTGTTTTTTTTTATCTAATAAAGCTTTAACTATTTCGCGTGAACGGGCTGGTGAAAATCGCCAATCGCTCGTAAATGAAATCACTAAAAATTTGGCGAGTACTGAAGCTAACGCCGCAGAGAGGTTATTATTATAATCGCTGGCGGGATCAAAATAATCAAGTGCTTTAGTCATTAATAGATAAGTATTGGCATCAAAGCGATCCACAAAAGAAGTACCCTGATGGCGTAAATAACTTTCTACCTGAAATTCGACATCAAAGCCAAAATTGATTTTACCTTCGCGCAATTCACGCCCAAACTTTTTACGCATAGCAGCCTCTGATAAATAGGTGATATGCCCTAGCATTCGCGCTAACATTAAACCGCGATGTGGTAAAGTATCATGTTGATAATAATGTCCCGCATGAAATTCTGGATCACTCAAAATAGCTTGGCGAGCAACCTCGTTAAAAGCAATATTTTGTGCGGTTAATTTCGGTGCCGCAGCAATCACGACACAATAACGCAAGTGTTTTGGATAATCTATCGCCCATTGTAATGCTTGCATACCACCTAAACTACCACCAACCAGTGCCGCCCATTGTGAAATGCCTAACACATCGCCGAGACGCGCTTGACTTTTTACCCAGTCACGCACAGTAACAATAGGAAAATCGGGACCATAAGGTTTACTGGTTTCAGGATTGATCGTATTAGGTCCTGTTGAACCCTTGCAACCGCCCAAGTTATTAGGAGACACCACAAAAAAACGATTCGTATCAATCGGTTTACCAGGACCAATACAGGTTTCCCACCAACCTGGTTTTTTATCTTGCATAGAATAATAACCGGCGGCATGATGATCACTACTTAGGGCATGACAAATCAAAACGGCATTAGAATGGTTTTTATTTAATGTGCCATAAGTTTCATACACCATCTCATAATTTGGCAAAGTGCTGCCACAATCAAGTGCTAATGGCGTTGTAAATTTGTGAGATTGAGGCTTAACGAGTCCAACGCAATCGGGGGGCAATATGTCTGGCATGTCAGTTTTTAAGTTATCAGTTAATATTAGAGGTTCTTGCAAAACTCTTGGCTGAAAACGATAAATCAACTATGTAGGGTGGGCAAGGTGTTTTGGTTGCCCACCTAAATACTGAAAACGATAAATCAACTAAGTAGGGTGGTTTCGAGATTTTCGTTTTTCTTCAAAAAACGAAAACCTCGAAAAGGTGTTTTGGGTACAACGGCGAAATACCTCATAAGATGCCGTTGCACTTAAAAGACATTGCCCACCCGACATCAAATGAGTTTTGCAAGAGGCTCATTAATTACAATAATCATCTTCCATCAATTATAATTGATTATCACATCCATAATCTATTAATTAGGATTAATATTCCAGGCTAAAATTTTTTGGAAAAAACTCGAAAAGACAATTTATAGCGTTTCCCGATTGAATAGCAGACGCGCTGACCAAGTAAGTGATTGATATTTATATTAAAGTTCATTTCGAGGCTAACGTTTTTTCTTTAAAAAAACGTTAGCCTCGAAACCATTAACAATTAACCATTAACCATTGCTATAACATAATGACAGAACAAATACCCTCAGCCCTCACTTACCATGGTGCAGGTGTTAACATAGATAGTGGCAATCTTTTAGTTGAACGTATCAAACCCCTTGCAGCTCGCACCCGTCGCCCTGAAATGTTAAACCACTTAGGCGGATTTGGTGCTTTATTTGAAATACCCTTAACACGTTATAAAAATCCTGTACTCGTTTCAAGTACAGATGGCGTAGGCACTAAATTAAAACTGGCACAAACTTACGGCAAACATAACGGCATTGGTATTGATTTAGTCGCGATGTGTGTCAATGACATTATAACATCAGGTGCTGAACCGCTCTTTTTTTTAGACTATTATGCGACAGCACAGCTTGATGTGGATAAAACGACAGAAGTCGTTGCCGGTATTAGTAAAGGTTGTGAATTAGCGGGAGCAGCATTAGTTGGTGGCGAAACGGCTGAAATGCCGGGCATGTACCATCAAGGTGATTATGATTTGGCTGGTTTTTGTGTCGGCATTGTTGAAAAAACAGCCATTATTGATGGTAGTCAAATACAAGCAGGTGATGCTTTAATTGGGATAGCCTCCAGTGGTGTTCATTCTAATGGTTATTCATTGGTTCGTCAAATTCTTGATAGACTCCCGTTTTCATTAGAAAAAGAATTTTATGGACGTTCTTTAGGAGAAGTGTTATTAGAACCAACCCGCATTTATGTCAAATCTCTATTACAATTAATCCAAAAAATGCCCGTACATGGATTGGCGCATATAACAGGAGGCGGTTTATTAGAAAATGTGCCGCGCATATTGCCTACTGGCTTATGTGCCAATATTCAGACTCAGAATTGGATACGTCCATCCATTTTCGACTGGCTCCAAGAACAGGGTAATATCAGCAATAGAGAAATGTATCGCACTTTTAATTGCGGTATTGGTATGGTAATATGTGTGGCTCAAAAAAATCTTGAGAACGCTTTGGTAGAGCTAAAAAAAATGGGAGAAACCGCGTGGGCTATTGGAAATATTGAAGCTCATTCGAGTGAAACAATTAAATTATTCACCAATTAATTAATGCGAATTTTGGAGTCCAACGCTTTAGCTTTGGGCGAATTTTGGAGTCCAACGCTTTAGCTTTGGCGTTTTTTGGAGTCCAACGCTTTAGCTTTGGCGTTTTTTAGAGTCCAACGCTTTAGCTTTGGATACCCGTAATATTCACCAAAGCTTCAGCTTTGGACTCCAGAACAAAACTCACCTTATTTTAACTTTCAAGGCTAAAGTTTTTTTTCAAAAAACGTAACTACTCAGCCCCCTCGTTCCCAAGCTGGAGCTCTCATCGTTAGTCACAAGTATTTAA
>JAGLHR010000139.1 GCA_023143415.1 Thiomargarita sp.
TTTTAAAATGAACGAACCCCAAGTGTATAGGAGTACAACAATATTTCAAAGCTGAAGCGTTGAACTCCAAAAGTGCCAATAATTATATTAATATTGTTAAAAAATAACAAGACAGTATAGATATTAAATGCTATTATCTACATAAGAATGTAAAATTAGCATTAGATAGGAAAGGGTTTATAACATTGTTAGATGATCTACAAGAGGGTCTTGTTGATCGTATATTTATCACTTACAAGGATAGATTAGCTAGATTATCTTATGATCTAGCAGAAAAACTGATAGTACAAAATCACGGTAGGATTGAACTCATTAATGCCGCAGAAAAAACAGATGAACAAGAACTGTTTGAAGATTTAATGCAGGTTGTTCATTCTTTTTCTATGAAAATGTATTCACGCAGAAGGTTAGCTAAAAAGCTATGCAAAGAGTAGAGCGTCACATCATAGTAGCTTCAGAGGCTTTGAATGAATTAACATTCAAAGCAAAAAACCTCTATAACGTGGCTAATTATCAGATTAGGCAGACGTTTATATTCACGGGGCTA
Organism: Thiomargarita sp.; assembly: GCA_023143415.1. Taxonomy (GTDB): domain Bacteria; phylum Pseudomonadota; class Gammaproteobacteria; order Beggiatoales; family Beggiatoaceae; genus QNES01. Next base: position 548 of record JAGLHR010000139.1, read on the forward strand.
ATGCCTAATGAATATAAGCTAACCACCTTTTTTGCTTATGTAAATCAACCTGATTATAGAGCTTTGCCTGCACAAACAAGTCAGCAAGTTATTAAGTTGCTGTTTAAAAACTGGACTTCATACTTTACAACCATTCGTAAATGGATTTCACGCAAAAGTTTTTGCGCGCAAAAACTTTTGCGTGAAAAAGGATCCGTCAAAGTTTCATGGTATGCCTAAAATACCAAATTATAAAAAAAAGAACGGACACTTTGTTGCAATATTCACTAATCAGCAGGTTAAAATTAAAGATGGTTTTATCCATTTTCCAAAAGCAGTCAATATTCCTCTCATTAAAACGTCAGTTTCTAAACCAAAGCAGGTACGTATCATTCCTCAAGCGACCTGCTTTGTTGTGGAAGTTGTGTATGAAAAAGAAGTGCAAAAAGTAGAAACCGTGCCAGATAGTTTTGTTTCCATTGATCTCGGTTTAAACAATCTTGCTACGTCTTTTAACAATGTAGGATTAGCCCCTTTCATTGTAAACGGTAAGCCACTCAAGTCGATAAATACATGGTTTAATAAAAACAAAGCTAAGTTACAAAGTCAATTACCTAAAGGTATATTTAGCACTAGGCGCATCAATCATCTTACACATAAACGTCATCAAAAAATAAACGATTACATTCATAAAACCTCCCGATTTATTGTTGATTATTGTGTTGAAAATAGAATAGGCACGATTATTATCGGTAATAATGAAGGATGGAAAAATAGCATCAATATAGGAAAGCGAAATAATCAAAACTTTGTTCAAATACCCCATACTAAGTTAATCCGTTCTATAGAATATAAAGCGGAGGAATTTGGGATTTTGGTAAAAATAACGGAAGAAAGCTACACTTCAAAGACTGACAATTTGGTGCTTGAGCCTTTAAAAAAGCATGGCTCAAATAAGATCAAAAAACCAAATTTGGGTAAACGTGTTAAGCGTGGATTGTTTCAATCTTCAAATGGGATGTTAATAAATGCAGATTGCAATGGTGCAATTGGTATTGCTAGAAAAGTAGTCGGTGATTTGGCATTAAAGCCAATAATCGATAAGAGCATTGCGTTAATGCCAAGATATAGGTTTTCTTTCTGATGTTTTTAGGAAGAGGGTCGTAAATGTCTATAGATGTCCGTAGTAACTATGGAAATTCTAACGTGTTAATATCGAATTGTCAAAAGACTAAAAAGGTGGCTCTCCGTTAACTGATAATGAATAACTAATAATGAGTGCTTTTGAATATACGGCATTAGATAAAACGGGACGAACTCGTAAAGGCGTATTAGAAGGCGATGCTGCCCGACAAATTCGCCAGCAACTTCGTGAACAGGGTTTAACACCGCTTTCTATAGATGAAGTTGTTCGCTCCATTGGACAACGGAAAGTTCGCCGCGTTTCTGTCAGTGCAACTGACTTAGCCCTGCTTACTCGTCAACTGGCGACTTTAGTCGCTTCAGGTTTAGCTTTAGAAGAGGCATTGCGGGCTATTTCTGAGCAAACGGAGAAAGCGCGTTTAAAAAGTTTACTGTTAGCGGTGCGTTCGCGCGTGTTAGAAGGGCATAGTTTAGCAGAGGGATTGGGTGATTTTCCTCATGTATTCCCATCTGTTTATCGCGCAACAGTCTCGGCAGGTGAACAATCAGGGCATTTAGACTTAGTATTGGAACGCCTCGCAGAATATACTGAAAATCGTCAATATCTCCGTCAAAAAACATTATTGGCTCTATTTTATCCCGCCCTACTGAGCATTGTGGCAATATTAGTCGTTGTGGGATTATTAGCTTATGTCGTACCACAAGTCGTACAAGTGTTCACTCACATTCATCAAGAATTGCCTTTAATGACAACTGCCCTGATTGCTTTGAGCGATTTTTTACGACACTGGGGCGCTTGGCTGTTACTTTTACTGACAGTGGTGATAGTAGGCATACGCTATTCATTGCGTTTTGAAAAGCCGCTTACTCTTTTTCACCGTTTTTTATTGCACATCCCCCTAGTATCACGCCTAGAAAGGGGTATGAATGTTGCACGATTTACTCGTACTTTGAGCATACTGACAGAAAGTGGTGTGCCAATGTTAGAGGCTTTGCATATCACAGCGCAAGTCGTTTCTAACTCTCTTATACATCAAGCCATTATTAATGCGACTAATCAAGTTCGCGAAGGAAGTAGTTTACATGCGGCATTAGCACAAAGTGGTTTATTTCCACCCATGACATTACATTTAATTATGAGTGGTGAAAGCAGTGGGAAACTTGAAAATATGTTAGAGCGTGCCGCGATTATGCAAGAGCGTGAATTGGAAACATTGATTGGCGTTTTATTGGGATTGTTTGAACCTTTGCTCATTTTGGTAATGGGGGGGATTGTTTTAACCATTGTTTTAGCGATACTTATGCCAATTTTCGAGTTAAATCAATTAGTTAGATAATAATAAGAGATAAACCATTCGCCAAAGCAACCCATTAGGAAAGTTGCAATAAAACGGGATTAAAATTAAAATAAAAAAATACCCCGAGATTCTAATTAACAAGTAACTACTCAGCCTTGAAATGTGAATGGAGTTCGAGGTTTTCGTTTTCAAAGAAAACCTCGAAAACGCTTCATGTGCGTATTGGAGTACAACGCTTCAGCTTTGTGCATTTCTTGGAGTCCAACGCTTTAGCTTTGTGCGTTTGGTCTCCAACATTAACTTTGGAGCCGTGCTATTGAGTCGCCAAAGCTAAAGCGTTGAACTCCAAAAAGTATTAAAACTTATGCTTCAGTACTTAGTTACTAATAATGTAACTACTCAGCCTTGAAATAAATTTCAAGGCTGAAAGCATTCGAGGTTTGAGTTTTTCTTTAAAAAAACTCAAACATCGAATAGTCTGCTAAAGCAGACTAAGTAAGTTGTTTAGCTGAGCCTGCTTTAGCTGTTAGCCTTGAAATTGATTTCAAGGCTAACAACGGCTGAGTAATTACCTAATAATTACCAATTAAATAAATAAATAAATTGAACGTCACTTGAAATTTGTGAAAATTTAGACACGAAAACGGGGTTGACGCTTTTCACGAAATTCAAGAACAACCAAAGAATTATTATCGGATAACTGATGTTTCTAAATAATTTTGTTTCCAAAATCTCCAGAAAAATCCCACTCAAAATTGTCATTATCGTACCATTTGTCATAGAAATTTTTGCGGTAGTGGGCTTAACAGGATGGCTCTCCTTTCGCAATGGAGAAAAAGCTGTTGACGATCTCGCAACCCAATTACGGAACGAGATGACTACCCGTATCCATCAACATTTGACTACCCATACCACGATGCCCCTTCTGGCTAATAAAACCAATGTGGATGCCATTAATCTCGGTTTGTTGAAATTAGAAGATATACACGCTTTGGAGAATCATCTATGGAAACAAATACAACAATTTCATACCGTCAGTTATATCGGTATTGGTACTGAAAATGCCGCGTATGTGGGCACACAACTGCTTAGTAATGGTACAACACTTGTAGAAATATCTGATAAACACACAAACGGTCATCTCGAAATATGGGAAACCAATAGCTTCTCTAATCATACTCAACTCAAAAAAAACCTGCTCAAAAAAACGTTGCCGAACTACAACCTAAAAAATCGGCCCTGGTACTTGAATGCGGTTAAGGCAGGAAAGCCGGTTTGGAGTAAAACTTACTTTTCCAGTCGGCGGACAACGCTATCGGTTAATCAACCCATCTACGATAATCAAAAAAAACTACTGGCTGTTGCTACAGCCGATATAAGTGTTTTAGACATTAGTCAGTTTCTTCATTCCTTAAAAATTGGTAAAATTGGACAATCTTTCATTATAGAACGTTCATCTGGCGTAATGGTAGCCACTTCCAGTTCTGAAAAGCCCTATCGCGAAATTCACTCGGAAAACCATGAGGGGAATCAAGAAACTTCAAAGAAATCTGAGGCATTTAAAGCGGTAGAAAGTAATGATACTTTAACCCGCCGCGCCGCACGCCATTTAATCCAATCTTTTGGTGATCTCAAAGCGATAACAAATAGACAAAATCTGAATTTGTTTGTCAATGGTCAACCATATTCGCTCCAAGTGATGCCCTTTAATGATGAAATGGGGCTAGATTGGCTCATCGTCGTCGTTGTCGCCGACGCTGATTTTATGGCACATATTGAAGCCAATATGTACTACACCATTTTATTATGTTTAGCCGCCTTAATTATCACCATTTTAGGAGGTATTTTCTCTACCCAATGGATTATACAACCCTTGAACCGTTTAAATACCACCGCTAAAGCACTTGCTAAGGGTAAATGGGAACAAACGGTTGACTTTAAACGTAAGGATGAAGTGGGGGAACTCGCCAAATCGTTCAGTCGTATGACAGAACAACTCCAAGGATTATTTACGACACTTGAAGGTAAAAATAAAGAACTACAACGTCTTGACCAACTCAAGGATGATTTTTTGGCAAATACTTCTCATGAGTTACGCACGCCTCTTAATGGTATTATTGGCATTGCCGAATCCCTGATTGACGGCGCAACCGGGCCATTGTCCACCAAGACACAATCTGAATTGTCCATTATTGTTGCAAGTGGTCAGCGTCTTTCAAATCTCGTCAATGATATTCTTGATTTTTCTAAACAGAAACATGAAACTATTGAACTAGAACTTAAACCTGTTGATCTAGGAAAAATCACAGAAATTGTGGTGAAATTCTGTCAAACCTTAGTTCTCAACAAAGATTTAATCATTGTTAATGTCATACCAAATGATCTCCCCATGGCAAACGCTGATGAGAATCGTGTACAACAGATTTTACATAACATTATAGGTAATGCCATTAAGTTCACAGAGAGAGGGCGCATTGAAATTTCAGCAACAGTTTGTGGAGAAGAAAATTTTTTAAATAAAAAACAGTGTAGAAAATCCTCAATTGAGCAATTGCTTATTACGATTTCCGATACGGGTATCGGTATTCCTGTGGATAAAACAACGCAAATTTTTAAATCTTATGAACAAATCGGTGATGAATCAACAAATCACGGTACCGGTTTAGGTTTAGCTATTACCAAACAATTAGTCGCATTACATGAGGGGGAAATTTGGGTAGAATCAACAGTTGGTGTTGGTTCGCGGTTTATCTTCACACTCCCCATTAGCAGTGATCAATTCTCAGTGGGTTATCATCAGAAATATGAACCGTATGCGACGACGACGTTACTGCCTAAAGGTTTAAGTTCAGTTAATAATTTAAAAACCTCGAAAGCGGATGTTTTAACGGATACCGAAGAGAGAGAAATTGATGCGTCTTCTGCGGAAATGGAAACGCAATCACTTAAGGAACATAAGCAGTCCCCTTTAACCGATGCAAGTTCACTGCCTCAAAAATTAACAAAAAAAGATAAACAATGTCTCTTTAAAGTGATGATTGTTGATGACGAACCGGTGAATCTTCATGTGCTTTCTAACCACCTTTCCCTGTGTCATTATAGCATTATTGAAGCGGCTTCTGGTGCTCAACTCCTCACTATTCTTAATCAAGGAATTATTCCCGATATTATTTTACTTGATGTGATGATGCCTTACATGACAGGTTATGAAGTCACGCAAAAAATCCGCGAACAGTGGACAGCGAATGAATTACCTATTGTCTTGTTGACCGCGAAAAATCAAGTCGCTGATTTGGTGATGGGATTAGAAATGGGAGCGAATGATTACCTGATCAAACCCACCTCAAAAAATGAGCTCCTCGCTCGCATCAAAACGCATCTTCATATCAAGCAACTTCACAAAGAGTTGGAGGAATATTCACACACTTTAGAACAAAAAGTCGAAGAACGTACTTATAAATTTAAAGAAGCGAAAAAAGTCGCAGAAGAAGCCTTACAACAGTTGAAATCCACCCAAGAACAATTGGTTGAATCCGCTAAAATGGCTGAATTAGGCAATTTGGTTGCGGGTGTTGCCCATGAAATTAATACACCTGTTGGCATCGGTGTGACAGCCGCTTCTAAACTGAGTTCACTCAGCAAAGAATTAATCCAGTTGTATAAAAAGGGTAAAATGAAACGTGCGGATTTAGAAAAGTATTTGAAATCAGTTCAACAAGGCAGTGAGCTTACTCTAAAAAACTTAACTCGCGCCGCAGAATTGATTCAAAGCTTTAAACAAGTTGCTGTCGATCAAACCGGTGAAAAAAAACGCACTTTTGTACTCAAAAACTATCTACATGAAATTTTGACTGCGCTTAGACCTAAACTCAAACGCACCCTGCATCAAGTGTCGATAGACTGTGATGAAAAAATCATTCTGTCTAGTTATCCGGGGATTTTTTCTCAGGTACTCACGAATTTTATTATGAATTCATTGATACACGGATTTAAGAATAAGCCAGAAGGAGGACAGATTACTATTACTGCATTGATGAATGAAAAAGTGGAAAATAACGTCATCCTGCGTTATTCTGACAATGGCAATGGTATTTCTCCAGATGTGATCAACAAGATTTTTGATCCGTTTTTCACGACTAACCGTCAAGAGGGGGGTAGCGGTTTAGGATTAAATATTGTCTATAATCTGGTTACGCATAAGTTGAAAGGCAATATTCAGTGTAATAGTGTTGAAGGTGACAGTACAACATTTATTCTTTCAATTCCAATGCAGCAGGATTCAAATCAGGATGATAATGCGAATTAATTTATAAACTATTAAAAAATCAAATAGTTATAAACGGAATCAAAGCTAAAGCGTTGAACTCCAATTTCAAAACTTTTGGAGTTCAACGCTTCAGCTTTGAAATGATTTTGAGGCGAAAGTTTTTTGAAGAAAAACTTTCGCCTCAAATGGAGTACAACGCTTCAGCTTTGACGGTTTTTTGGAGTACAACGCTTCAGCTTTGGATAAAAACGAGAACACCCAATAAATAGCACTTGCTTTTTAAAGATTTTGAGATTAAAATAACATCAATTCAACCTTATTAAAGTTCATCTATGAAATTTCTATTTGATTTTTTTCCTATTTTACTCTTTTTTATTGCTTATAAAGTTTATGACATTTATGTCGCAACAGCAATAATCATTATCTCTTCTGTTGCACAAGTGGGTTTTTTTTGGTTAAAATATCGTCGTGTTGAAAAGATGCACATCATTACGTTGATATTGGTTGTCTTATTGGGTGGAGCAACTCTATTATTACACGATCCCCTCTTTATTTACTGGAAACCAACGATTGTCAATTGGATTTTTGCTATCGCTTTTTTCGCCAGCCAATTTATTGGGCAAAAAAATTTACTCCAGCGGATGTTAGATGGGCAAATAGCAGTCACTTCAGAAAAGGTTTGGATACACTTAAATCTGGCATGGGTGGGTTTTTTTATTGCTATGGGTGCGATTAATTTATATGTCGCCTTTAATTTTGAAGAAAACACTTGGGTTAATTTCAAACTATTTGGTATGATGGGCTTGACTCTTGTTTTTGTGATTGGTCAAAGTTTTTATTTAGCACGGTATATCATTCCTGATGAAAGTGATACAAACGCAGAACCCGCCTCTAAGGATAGAGATGTTTAATAATACCCGACGAGGTTTTAGTCTTCAAAGAAAACCTCGTCACTAAACCTGTCAGGTTTGGCTAATTTCGGAGATTATTAAATCCTCATAAGGATAGAGATGTTTAATGCGAGCCTCTTGCAAAACTCACGTTTTCGAGTTTAGAAATCCGATTTTTGAAAAAAAATCGGATTTCTAAAACCGGGTGTGTTTTGAGCTTATTGATTGTTTTTATTAAGTATATTATTGAATTTTCGATTAAAAATCGGTGACAAAAAATTTTCCTGTATCCAGCTATAAAAGTTAAAAAACACAATGAAACAAGAGATTTTAATTAAAAGATTTGCAAAGCTAAAAAAACATTACATCGCTCTGACAGATTATAAAAAGTTAATTGATGATTTGCTTAAACAAAAAGACATCTACGATGTATTTGTTTTTAATGTATTAAAGCCTCAAGAAAAAGCGATTTTAGATGCCTATTTAAAACGATTTGCCTCAATGCAATATTTTTTAGGAGGCAAAATTTTTCCGCTTTTGGTTGAAATCAGTGGGATAGGTAGCAAGAAAATGACAGAAATTCTTTACATGATGGAAAAAGAAACCATTATTGATAGTTTGGAGAGTTGGATAGAGCTAAGAGAGATTATAAATGAATTAGAGCACGATTATCCAGAAGAGTTACAAGATGCTTTGAAGGATTTAAAATTTTGCATCGATCACTTTGAAAAAATAGAAAACTATTATATCAATTCCTTGAACTTTGCCAAAAAATACATAAATGAGATTGTCTAACAGAATTCATCTATAAAAATAGCGACAAACTGTTAACAAATGAAATTCAAAGTACAATGGTTAAACTTTAGGCTTTGTACAAATTTGGTAACGACTCAGGGCAACCATAAAGGATTCGAGGTTAAAGTTTTTTCTTTAAAAAAACTTTAACCTCGAATGCCCCTACAACCATAATATTCTTATGAATGAAGACTGACGAAAATCTTCTTATGTAGGGGCAATCCCTTGTGATTGCCCTGAGTCGTTACCAAATTTTTATATAAAGTCATTTTCTGCTAAATAAGGATTTTAACAATGCTCTACGCTATAATCAGTGAAGATGTTCCCAATAGTTTAGAAACACGCCTTAAAACTCGTCCGGCTCATTTAAAACGATTGGAAATGCTGAAATCTCAAGGACGTTTAGTGTTAGCGGGACCACATCCTGCCATTGATGCGTCTGATCCTGGAACAGCAGGATTTACGGGCAGTTTGGTGGTGGCAGAATTTTCATCGCTTGAAGAGGCACAGGCATGGATAGAGGCTGATCCGTATAATGAAGCTGGTGTCTATGCTGAAATCACAGTTAAACCTTTTAAAAAAGTTTTCCCCTGATTTTAACCAGCTTGAATTGAGTGAAAATTTAGAATTCGAGGTTTTAGTTTTTTGAAGAAAAACTAAAACCTCGAATCCCGTTTTAAATGGGGTTATTTTTTATTTTCAACTGTTATTCTTAGAAGGTAATAGACTTTTCAATTTTTCTAAATCTAATAATGCACTTTTAAGCTCTTCTGAATAGATAGCTCGTTCATCATCGTGACTTAAAGGATTAAGAATATGTTTGCGATCAAAATTAAGTTTTGTGAGAAGAACTTTATTATTACCTGTTGATTTTGATATGGCTTTTCCAACTAATCCAGCAAGATTAAGAACATTACAATTTTTATCTCGCTGTTCTTTATTTGTTAAATATTCTTTTAGAATATTTTCAAAACTTTTTCTTAAAAGAACTGCACAAATGTCATATTCTTTTTTTGCATAATATACTTTTGCACGTTCTATTTCCGATTGGCCTTTTTTTAAAATGACGTTGGGTATGTATGCGTTATCATCAAGATAAAGCTCATATTTTTCCCAATCCATTTTGTTTTTATAAAGCTCAAATAATTCTTTTTCGTGAGTAAAAAATAAAATTTGAAAATCGTTAAACTCATTTTTTAGGATTTCAAAAAGTTTAATACGATTATTCATATCAAGACTAATCAGTAAATCGTCAATAACAAGAATTTTCAAACTTTCTTCTTGCAATGTGCCGAGTAGTTTTTTGATAGCAACAAAATAAATTGAGATAGCAAGTGCTGATAAGCGTGCTTCATTTAAGAATGTATGATATTTTTCAATTTCATTTTCTTTGTAATCCACATTCATAAAAACACAAGGAATCCCTTTCTGAGAATCTTCTTCCAGTTCAATTGTTGTTTCAAAACTTGTAATTCCAACGTCAGAATTAAAATATTTTTTCAGAAAATTATTGACTTCATTCATGAAATCGTTTTCTAAAACTCTTTTTAATTCATCAAGATAGCGTGTTAGATTTTTTGCAATATCACCCAGTTTTTGGTTTTCGTTTATAGGATAGTTTTTTAACAGTTGTCTAAACATGCTGTAAAGATTAACATTATTGCCGTTAATATTGGATGAATAATGAACTTTAAGCAGTTTTTTGTAGTCAAGTAAAGGCGAAAAAATAGATAAGCCATTTAGAAATTCATAGCCTTTGGGTTTTTGCTTTACATCGCTGGTGATAACGAGTGAAGGTTTGTTGGTAAATTCAAATTCAATTTCTACTTTCTCATTATCTGCAAAAATATTTAAGCTTTTGTCTAAATCGGTAAAATTATCTTTGGTTAGTAGTTCAATGGCTTTATAAATTGCACTTTTACCACTTCCGTTTTCGCCATAAACCAGTAAATTTTTTCCATTGACAGGTAGTTCAAAACTGCCATAGAAAAATTTATAATTAGACAGCTTTATTTTACTGATTTTTACTTGGTTATTGTTTTTCATCGCTTTCTTTACTCATGGAAAATTCTGGTTTTGCAAGAGGCTCTTATTCTATAATATAACATTTTGTGATAAAATTCTTAAAAACATAAGCCAATATTTAGGGCATGTTTTTGAATTGACTTCTCATAAGCTAACTTATGATTTTTAGTATGCTAATATATCATTCTTAAAAAGTCAATTTTTATGTTCTTTATTGATGCGCTTCCGGTCATTTTTCAGAAAAACTCAACTAAATCAAGGATTTAATTTTATGTCCCTTAAACACATCGTTAGTGGGTGTATATTATCGTATGCCCTATTAATCCCTGCCCATGCCGCTCCGACTGATCCTGTCGTCGTTGTCAATGGGGAAACGCTCACAGAACAAGACTATGACGAGTATGTCAAAGTGCGTGCTAAACAAACCAATAGTAATGTGACAGTTGATACGCAGACGCTTATTGAGGAAATGATCCAACGTGAACTGTTGCGACAAGATGCGCTGCATAATAAATTGGATAAACATCCTGATTTTATTCAGAAACTCAAGGAAATGCAGGATAATCTGCTGATGGCAATGAGTATGCACGATTATCTGGAAAAACACCCATTAGACGATGCTGCGTTAAAAAAAGAGTATGACAAGCAACTTGCTCAAATAGAAGCACCCAAAGAGTATAAGGCTCTGCATATTTTGGTGAAAAGCGAAGCAGAGGCAAAAGTCCTCATTGCTGAATTGGGGAAGGGTAAAACCTTTGCTGAACTTGCTGAAGAAAAATCCACAGACACTGGTTCGGCAAAAAATGGTGGCGATTTGGGATGGATTACCAACTCAAAAGTGGCTCCAGAGTTTGGTGCCGCCCTTGAAAAGTTAGAAAAGGGCAAGTACACCACTACTCCTGTCAAGAGTCAATATGGCTGGCATATTATTCAAGTTGATGATATGCGTGATACGCCATTGCCCTCATTTGAAAGTGTTAAAGAGAGAATCCGAGCAGGCTTGCAAGGTAAACTGATGCAAGAATATGTGGATGGGTTGAGAAAAACAGCGAAAGTTGAAATGATAAAGAAAGTTGAAATGATAAAGAAATAAGGCATAAGCATAAAATCGTTTCGAGGTTTCCGCTTCAAAAAACGGAAACCTCGAATACCTGTCAGGTTTGATGCAACGTTGTAGAAGTTATTTTATTTTCGAGGTTTAAGTTTTTTTTCAAAAAACTTAAACCTCGAAACGTTCCTTAATAGCATTGAAATTCTGTTTGGGAAAAAAAATCAACCTATCCTCTTTTTTTAAATACCACTTTAATAAATCTTCATCTATATCTTTCAGAGCAATCCGTAATTCTAACTCCACATCTTGAGAGCTTTCTGTTTTTTTCTGTTTGAGTAGTAGTGCTTTACGAATAGTATGATAGTTTTTACTATGAACAGTTGATAGGGGCAGGTTTTTTTTAGGTAAATAGTGAATGAGTTTAGAATCTGTTAAAAGCATCCATATTGGAAAATGTACCGGATTCAGTTCTTCCTCAATACTTTCATAAATCCACCAACGATCACGCAGATTTTTTGCAAACAATATTGCGGCAGCGGCTTTGTCAGGAAACTGCCAAAACAAATAGAACCAAATTTCTATTTCTGTTTCTAATTCATTAAGAAAATCAAGTGCTTTGCACAATCTCAGTGCTAAGATAAAATGCTGATGCCAGTGTGGTTCATTTTCGACAGATTCACGTACACCTACCCAATCTGTGGCTTCACTATATACAAAGCTACAATGTAATTCTGGTTTCAAAGGATTAAAACATTGCCCGTGCAACGCTTTGGCTAAACGTTGCCATAAAGGTATTAGGTAATTTTGTGCCTCCTTTCCCAGTAATTTTAAAGTGGGTGCTCTCAGATCACGCAATTCATTTAATTCATATTCTATATCTTTAACCGGCTGGTGAAATCGTTGTTGTGCGATCAATAATTTTTGTAAGTAAACTAATTGAGAATGAGAAGGATGCTCTTTTTGAAGAAGTTGGATGAGTTGTTCTGCTTCAGTAGTGTTGCGTGTACATAATGCTGATACTAGAGCATTAATAATTATATCAGCATTATTTTGGAATAAATCTATTTGGAAATAGTTCATATTATAATGCGAATTATTTTAAAACGGTTTTCAAATCAAAGCGTTAAAAAAAATGGAGTTCGAGGTTTTAGTTTTTCTTCAAAAAACTAAAACCTCGAAAACGCTTCAGCTTTGGCGATTTAATACAACAGTTTCAAAACTATAGTTTTTCAGATAATTTCACTAAAAACCTCCGAGGTTTCGCACGAACTATTTTTCTGAACATCTATAGCTGAAGCGTTGTACTCCAAAATA
>JAGLHR010000014.1 GCA_023143415.1 Thiomargarita sp.
AGTTTTACTTGCAGGATTTAGGTTGTATCTTATTAAAATTTGGTAGTCGTTTTTTATGTAGGGTGGGTAGAGCGAACGCGAAACCCACCATTTTTCAACAGGTGGGTTTCCACTTCGTGGCACCCTACCTCTAAATTTTGATAAGATACAAAATATTCTTATGTAGGGGCAATCCCTTGTGGTTGCCCTGAGTAGTTACGATTTTACCTTTTATCCGACGATCCAACGAGAAGTGTTGTTTAAATAGTCCGTTGCACCGTGTCTGCAACGGCATAACATAGAGCAATCGTATTATCATGATAAAACGAAACAGATGGTAGATGAACACTTAAAAGAGTTGTTGCTTAGAACAGATTTGCAGGAATCGTTGAAAGACAGCAAAATTGATTCATCCAAATTAAGCCCTTTTCAACAAATTTTATTGATAGCTGATGGTACCTTAACAAACTTATTAGAAGTTTTTTTAAATGAACCAATCGGCATTGTTAAATTGTCTGAGGAAATCGTCTCAATCACAACTGATATCCTACCTTTAGAAATCAAAGTAGGCACTCAAGTGATGAAAAGACAAATACTGCTTCAAGGCAAAATAAGCCGACGTAATTGGCTTTACGCTGACTCCATTATTGTCCTTGAACGAGTAGAGAAAAAGTTTAGAGAAAAACTCATCAAATCACATACGCCTATTGGAAAGCTTTGGCGAGAATATAAAACGGAAACGTTTAAAGAAATCACCACTTATGATCGGGAACCCGCAGGAAAATTTTCCGATTATTTTGACATTAAAAGAGAAGACAAACTGCTTTCTCGTACTTATCGCGTTTTTTCTAACCGTCAACTTGTTATGATGATTACAGAAAAATTTCCAGAGAGCTATTTTGTTTAAGGAATGGTGACTACTCAGCGGTTAGCCTTGAAATAAATTGCAAGGCTAAAAACTAAAGCAGGCTCAGCTAAACAATTCAGTTTTTTTAGTCTGCTTGAGCAGACTTTAGCTTTCAGCCTTGAAATTGATTTCAAGGCTGAGTAGTTACAAGGAATGAAGAGTTAAATTCGTTTATCCACGTCATTCGCTATACTTAAGTACTGAAGCATAAATTATCGGATATGACTCCAATACGCACAAAGCTGAAGCGTTGTACTCCTATACAAAGCTGAAGCGTTGTACTCCAATACAAAGCTGAAGCGTTATCGAACGCTTCAGCTTCGTTGCTTTTTAAGGAAAAAAAATTATGGGATTTAAATGTGGAATTGTAGGTTTACCCAATGTCGGAAAATCGACTTTATTTAATGCGTTAAGCAGTACAGAAATACCAGCTGAAAATTACCCTTTTTGTACTATTGATCCCAATATCGGGGTTGTTGCCATGCCCGATACACGCCTAGATGTATTAGCCAACATTCTTAAACCCAAAAAGATTATTCCAACAACAATGGAATTTGTCGATATTGCTGGCTTAGTCGCGGGAGCTTCTAAAGGTGAAGGATTAGGCAATCAATTTTTAGCCAATATTCGTGAAACACAAGCCATTGCTCATGTCGTGCGCTGTTTTGATGATGATGACGTGACGCATGTCAGCGGCAAAATCAGTCCATTAGACGATATTGAGGTGATTAACACCGAATTGGCATTAGCAGATTTAGATACAATTGAACGAGCGTTACAACGGGCAGCTAAAAATGTGAGAAGTGGCAACAAAGAAGCATTGGCTCAAAAACAATTATTTGAAAAAGTCCATACTTACATTGACGCTGGAGAACCCATTCGTACCCTAGCACTCAGCGAAAATGAAGAAGAATTCTTGCGTGAATTACATCTTCTCACCGCAAAAAAGACGCTGTATATTGCCAATGTCGCCGAAGACGGTTTTGAGAATAATCCCTATCTTGAGCAAGTGCAAGAAGTCGCAAAGCGTGAGGGCGCAGAAGTGGTTTCAGTGTGCGCCGCGACAGAAGCCGATTTAGTCGGTTTAACTTCTGAAGAAAAAACAGAATTTCTGAATGAAATGGGACTCAGTGAACCCGGATTGAATCGGATTATCCAAGCGGGTTATCGTTTACTCGGATTGCACACTTTTTTTACGGCAGGACCTAAAGAAGTTCGTGCATGGACAGTGCGCGTCGGTGCCACTGCCCCCAATGCCGCAGGTGTCATTCATACCGATTTTGAACATGGCTTTATTCGTGCGGAAGTCATTTCATATCACGATTTTGTTGAATATAATGGGGAACAGGGTGCAAAAGAGGCGGGTAAATGGCGATTAGAAGGCAAAGAATATATCGTGCAAGAAGGAGATGTCATGCACTTTCGATTTAACGTTTAATGAAATCAAACATCAGAGGTTTTCAAAACCTCTGAGGTTTTTAGAAATAATAACTGATGTGACGCAAGGTGCTT
>JAGLHR010000140.1 GCA_023143415.1 Thiomargarita sp.
TAAGCCAGGGCGAACACGCAGGTTCGCCCCTACAGCGAATGAACACGCAGTGTTTTGTAGGGGGCAATCCTTTATGGTTGCCCTTAACTTAATGGCATTGACCCTACGCTTGTTAAGCATGAAATTAAATAAAAGCGGCATGAAATTAAATGGAAAATTATGGCAATAGAAATGATGCGTATCCAAGAAAACCGAGTATTTAATTCCGTTGCTAATCAACTACAAATACCGGCAAATGAACTACTCATGTTATGTTTGTGTCGTTTTTTAGAACGCCAATTGAATCTTATCAAAACAGAACTATTTGAAATTTATGGGCATTATAACATCTCTAGTGTTGAGGAAATGGATGCTCGTTATCAAGAAGGTACTTTAGAAGAAGCGGATTCTTGGCGTGATTTACAACGTTTAGATCACTTGGAATACAAACGTGATGAATTGACAAAACTCCTAGAATCATTATGATGAACCAAGTCAATATTAAACGACTGCGTGAAATTGCTGAAGTAGAATTTTCTGATATAGTCAAGGAAGCCATGATTTCAGATGTGAATGAACTACGTATCATGCTTAAAGAAGGTAGCTTTATAGATATTTGGTTTTCATTAAAATTAGTTGAACGTTACAGTTATCATTGGGAACGGAGGGCGATTGATGGTACCGTTTATCGACATGATAACGCACCTCACCGTCGTTGGAACCGGGTAACGACTTTTCCAAAGTTTTTGGTTGGGGTGAAGTAGATATTATGCGGAGTAAAGGTTAGAAATCATGCTAAAAAAATTATTTAACAATTTATGGGATAATGCCTATCAGGGCAATAACCACAACATAATAAGCCTATTAGTACATAATCCAACAGCGAAATTTCTGGATTTGGGTTGTAATGATGGTTCATGGACAACTGAATGTGCGAAAAAACTAGGCACTGAGCAAGTTTACGGCGTAGAAGTGGTAGATGAACTCATATCACAGGCTCAAGCTAAGAGCATAATTGTCAAGAAGGGCAATTTAAACAAATCAATTCCTTTTGAAGATAATAGTTTTGATGTCATACATGCTAACCAAGTCATTGAACATCTCTATGATACAGAGAATTTTATGTTAGAAATCAATAGGTTATGCAAATCTGGGGGGGTATTGTTTTATCCACCGAAAATGCTTCCAGTTGGCATAACATATTTGCACTAATGCTAGGATGGCAAATGTTTAGCTTAACAAATATCTGTTCATCAGGTGGTGTTGGCAATCCGTTGGCTATTCACAGGGGGGAAACCCAGTCTTGTAAACCGATGGAACATATCAGAATATTCGCCTATAGAGGTTTAATTGAATATGTAGAAAAATTTGGCTTCAAAGTAGAAAGCATTTTATGTAGTGGTTACTATCCTTTGCCTAACTGGTTCGCTAAGATTGATCCACGTCATGGGCATTTTATAACCATAAGGGCTAGAAAAATAGCTGATGTGTAAAAAAATGAAAAATATTATTGATGAAAAACCAAGCAGTGATTTACATGGCAGATTACTTTTTTCAAGTCATTTTGTACACGATTCAGATATTAAAGATAAAAAAGTATTAAATATTGGCTGTGGGTATGGTTGGTTTGAAATTGATTCAGTTAAGAAAGGTGTTCAATCAATTACAGGTATTGAACTGACAGAGAATGATTTGAATACCGCTTTAAAACATGTTAATTATGACAATGTTAATTTTCGTATAGGAAATGCAATTAATTTGCCCTTTGAAGATGGAATGTTTGATACAGTTGTTTCTTGGGAAGTTCTTGAACACATCCCTAAATTTACTGAAAACAAAATGTTTTCAGAAGTGTATCGCGTACTCAAACAGGGTGGACGCTTTTATCTATCAACTCCTTATCGCAATTTTTTTAGTAATTTATTTGATCCAGCATATTGGTTAATTGGACATCGTCATTACTCGAAGGAAAAAGTATGTGAATTTGCTGATCAAGCTGGTTTTTCAGTTAAAAATCTTGCATTAAGGGGGGGGGGGGATGGGAAATAATTTCAATTAACAACCTTTATATAGCTAAATGGATATTTAGAAGAAAACCCTTCTTTGAAGATTATATCCACAAGAAGGTAAATTATGAGTTTGTTATGAAAAATAATGGCATTGCTAATATTTTTTTAGAAATGGAAAAATAATAAAGTATGGTGGGTTTCGCTATCGCTCTACCCACCTACCTCTAAATTTTGATAAGATACGCGCGTAGCTTGATATGAATAAATCCATTCCTTTCTCAATTATCATCCCATTTAAAACATGGTTAACTGACTTAGATGAATGTTTATCTCATATAGATAAAATGACTTTTAAGTCTTATGAAATCATCTTATTACCAGATGAAAAAATCACCCTGCCCACCTGCTATGCTAAAATGCCCATTAAAATCATAGCGACAGGTGCAGTTAGCCCTTCTATTAAACGAGATTTAGGTGCTGAAAAAGCCTGTGGTGAATATTTGGCGTTTATAGATGATGATGCTTATCCACAATCTGATTGGCTTGAAGTCGCACACCGTTTTTGCTCAAATCAACCCAACGTAGCTGCAATAGGCGGACCCGCCATCACTCCAAAAACCGATCCGTTTTGGGCGCGTGTCTCAGGTGCCGTATTTTTAAGTAAACTTTCAGGTGGATTTCCTGAACGTTATGTCTCAAAGCCACCTAGTAAAGAAATAGATGATTGGCCCAGTGTTAATTTAATCGTTAGAAAAGATGTCTTTCTTGAAATAGGGGGGTATGATTCCAATTTTTGGCCAGGTGAAGACACCAAATTATGTAGGGATATTATAAAACAGGGCAGGAAAATCATATATATACCAGAACTCATTGTTCACCACCACCGAAGGGCTAGTTTGGCTAAACACCTACGACAAGTAGGTAATTATGGTTATCATCGCGGTTTTTTTGCCAGGCATTATCCTGAAAATTCTCGAAAGTTGACTTATTTTATTCCGACATTATTTGTTATATTTCTTATAATGGGTACATTAGGCAGTCTATTTTCAGAAACGATTCAGTTTTTTTTGACAGCCGGATTATTGGCTTATGGTTTAGCTTTAATAAAAGCATTGTGGGATATAAAACGTTATGAAGATTGGAAAATCACTTTATTCAGCCCTTTCTATATCTTCTTAACCCATATTCGATATGGCATACGATTTTTCCAAGGCTGGTTTGCTAAACAATATCAAGGTTCGTTAGGTAGATAAGATGGCTTTAATCAAACTAATTGCCGAACATTTAATACCCTCCGCCCTAATTGGTTTCACTGCCTATTGGTTGACAGGGCAAGGGCATTTAATTACAATTGCGTTATTAACAGGATGGTTAATTGACAGCGATCATCTATTAGATTTTTTTATGGCAAAATGGCGTGGAAAAATAATAGACACTTGGCAAACAAGTATTAAAAGTGGTTCCTATTTTAAGAGCAGTGGAAAAATTATCGTATTCCTACATTCTTATGAATTAGCCACATTGTGGTTATTAGTATGGGGTGCTTTGGGTGAATGGGAAATTGGCATAGTAGGCAGTTTTGCATGGCTAATTCATTTAGCAATAGATCATTTTTCGTATTCTTTAAATGCTTATGCCTATTTTTTAAGCTATCGAGTTTATAAGAAATTTGATATTAATGCGATTTGTTCGGAGAAATAACAATGAATAACTATCTTCATAAAATAATAAAACTAAAATTCCTAACCGAATCGACCATTCTACTGAGAGTAGAAAGAAATGATATTATATTTAAAGCAGGGCAATGTTTCAGCATTGCACCTATTGGTTTAGGAATAAATCGCGAATATTCCATTTATTCAGGTGAAAACGATGACTACCTAGAATTTATCATAAAAATAGTTGAAAACGGAACAGTCACGCCAAAATTTAAACCGCTAAAAGCGGGTGATAATGTCGAAATAGCCGGTCCCTATGGTGAATTCTGCTTAGATATCAACAAGTTAAATAACACTTATCTTTTTATCGCCACAGGAACTGGCATTGCACCCTTTCATTCTTTTGTAAAGACATTTCCAGATATTGACTACCAAATAATACACGGAATACGACATAATAACGAAAAATACGGTTCCACATATTATGAGAAAGGAAAATATATCGCCTGTGTCTCTAGGGAAACAAGCAACGATTTTAAGGGCAGAATCACAGATTATCTAAAAACAATGGAAATCGCAGAGGATACCATAAGCTACCTCTGTGGAAATAGAGCCATGCTCATTGACGCTTATGACATTCTCCGTGAAAAAAACATTGGTGGTAACAATATCATTACGGAAGTATTTTTCTGATTTAGATTAAAAAGTAAAATAGCTACTTAGTCCTACGGATTGCCTTTACATATCGACTAATGTAGATAAATATTAAAATCGGAGAATATATGGAATTAGCTTATACTAATAGTATTAATCCAAAAACGATCACTATTACTTTGCCAACTCCAATTTATAGCCGTGTAGAACGACAATCACAATTAATGCAACGTTCAATCGCAGAAGAATTAATTGCAGTTGTTACAGAGTATTGGCAAAAAGAAGTTTTAGCAGATGATATTGAGCAGGAATTAGCTCAACTTGATTTATTGACTGATAGTGAACTATGGCAAACCGCTCAAATAGCGGTTTCATCAGAAAACACGGAGTATATGCAAGAACTCGTTGAAAAACAACAACGTGATGGTTTAACGGAATCTGAAAATCAGCAAGCACAATTATTATCACATTTGTTCAATCGCATAATGTTAGTACGTGCTAAAGCAGCTGCCCTCTTAAAAAGACACGGTTATGATATATCTCCTATCATAAAATGAGTAAGAGTCACATTTCAGCTAAACTACGTCAACAGGTTGCAGAAAAGTCGGTTATACAAAACGCTGCAAGGTTTGTTAATCAATGCAGATATGAACGGAGCATTGAATATAATCAGAAAAGTAGCCAGGAATTCTTATGATGACTTGGTATCGGATAAGCAGTTTATCCATCATTGCGCTACACCTAAGTTTTTTAAATTAGATGTGGCATATCAATGAAATCACAAAAAGTCTTTCATAAAAAGTAACTTCTTTTGTAACTGTAATAAAACTTTTTAGAAAAATTTGTAAAAGAAATCAAATAAAAAAACGAATGAAAATAGCAATCTCCTATCCCCCCATCATCAATAAAGATGGGCAAAAGGCAATGGTTTCCCAGAACAGAAATGTTCAATATTTCCAAAAACCAACTTACTTATTACCCGTAATCCATGCCCAAGCCGCCACATGGTTAAAACAACTAGGCTATGAAATCTATTGGGATGATGCAAATGCCCAACTTAAAACCTTAGAACAATGGCAACAAGACTTAGTCGCATGGCAACCTGATGTCGTTGTGCTTGAAAGTACCACTCCAGTGATGAAGTTTTACTGGCAAACAGTGTATGAGATAAAAAAACGTTTGCCTAACGCTATAATCATTATGACTGGCTATCACTCCATGCGAATGCCAGAAGAAACCCTAGAAAAATCACCCACCGATATAGTCTTACGCAGTAATCATATTGATTTTTCACTGAGCAAATTAATACCCTTTATTGAAAATCACTCAGATTGGCGAGAAACTTTATCTATTGAAGGCTTTGTCATCAGAATAAATGATCAAGAAATCCGTTCAACCGGTGATTTTAAGCAGGTTGAACCATTAGATAAATCTCCATTGGTTGATAGGGATTTAGTACAATGGAAAAGATATGCTTATGAAAATGGCAATTTTTTACAAACACCGGGTATTTACGCAACTAGCGTTATTCGTGATTGTATGTTTGGTAAATGTACATTTTGTCGATATAATGGTCCTGATTTGACTTATTCCATGATGTCAGTGCAGCGGAGTTTAGATGAATATCAGGATTTAATAGAAAACAAAGGGGTTAAAGAAATCTTTGATGATTCTGGTGTTTGGTATCGGGGTAAGGAAGCGAGGGAATTTGCCCAAGGTATTATTGATAGGGGATTGCATAAAAAGGGCTGCTATTTTAGTATTAACACCCGATTTGAATATCTGGATGAAGAAACGCTCAAGCTGATGGCAAAAGCCAATTTTAGGTTTATTTTATTAGGGTTTGAAGCAGCAGATGATGAAACTTTGCTACGCCTCAACAAAGGCTACCAAATGCCCCACGTAGAAAAATGCCTACAATGGATGACTCAATATGGTATGCACCCCCATCTAACCATTATGGTAGGTTACTATTGGCAAACTCAAGAACAATTAGATTTAACAGTCAAAACGGTAAAAGATTTAATGTTCAGAGGTTTAGCGAGAACCTTGCAAGTGACACTTTGTACACCTTTAGATTATACGCCCTATCATAAAGAATGTCTTGAAAAAGGAATGTTGTTGACAGAAGATTATAATGATTTTGACATGAGCAAATTGATTGTAAAAACGCCAATTTCTCATGATCAATACTATAAAGCAGTCAGAGAAATGTATTCAGTTGCCTTCCACCCCAAATTTATTTGGCGACAATTACTATTTTTAACTAAATTTAGCAAACGAGATTGGCAATTTTTGTTTATTTATGGCGTAAGGGCAGTACGAAGAATTAGGCAGCATATTTTTAATTTGACAAAGCACGAAGGATTAACACATAGTAATTCTTTAGTTAACAAACATTGACAAATAAAAGTTTTTGAATTTGATGTTAAAAATAATTCGAGCATGGCCCCTTTTTACATTGCTGCACCCTATGCTTGCAGGCGATTGGGATTATGCAAACAATGCTGATGTCATTATCAATTTCAAGGTATTTCAACATGTTATTTCATATCACACTAGAAAAGGCAGATGATGGTTGGATTGTCGCTGAATGTCCAGCATTACCGGGTTGTGTTTCGCAAGGGGAAGATGAAAAGGAAGCCATTGAGAACATCAAAGAGGCTATCACAGCATGGTTATGGGCTGAAGATCAGAAAGCCATCAAGAAATTACAGATTCATCCAAAAAGACAACAAGCTTTTAAACCGCTTATGGTAACGGTATAAAAAATGGGTAGACTCTCTAATATCTCAGGTTATAAAGCCGCTAAAGCCTTTGAAAAAGCGGGATGGCAAAAAATGGGGCAAGTCGGTAGTCATCTAGTCATGGTAAAGACAGGAATCAATGTCAATCTGTCTATTCCACAACACAAAGAACTTTCAGTCGGTACACTTCGTGCCTTAATCCGAAATTCAGGTTTAACAGTTGACGAATTGTTAAAATTGCTTTAATTTGAGAAATGAAACATTTTTGGCTTGTCACTTTAATAATAATCAGTTTTTCTGCAATTATTAAATTACCTACTTTTAATTTGCCACACAAAGAAGGTGATGAGATTGCATTTTGGTATTTGGCTAAAAATTGGATAGAAACAGGGCAATATACCTTAAAAGGTTCGCCACTTTCTAAAACACCGCTCTATTTTCCACGCGCTAATCGTGAAATGCCGGTGCATCCGCCCTTGTTTCCATTGTTATTACGCCCGTTTGCAAAATATAATGCGCTTGATAAAGCGGTTATTGCTTCGTGGATAGGGCATTTTTTGGCTATTTTAGCTGTCGCTTTGATTGGTAGGTATTTATTTTTAAGTTATGGCTTGACGTTATCGGCACTTTCGCCATTATTTTGGATACCGTTATTAGGGATTGCCACTGATCCAATTATGACGTATGTATCTGGCATACTGTGGATTGATAATTTACATGCCGGTTGGGCAGCATTAGCGGTAGTATTTACGATGATGGCTGGTTCATCACAACGCCCTAAGTTAATGTATTTGTTTGCTGGTATATTATTGGGTTTGGCTTTACTGTCTAAAGTGACTTCCACTATTATCATACCAATAATTATTTATGTTATACTTGTCAGCGAAGTAGATAAGAAAAGTAAAATTCAAGCGTTGTTATTAGGAGCGGTGCCAGCATTAGTATTGAGTTTGCCTTGGTATGTACCACTCTATAATACAATGGGGGAATTGATATTTCCAACCGGAATAGTTCCAGAATATCAAGCTATATTAGCTAACATGTCTCCAGAAGAGCTTATTGCTCACAAAGAATCTATACGTTGCCGTTTTTGTGAAACTGGAATGAGTAGCCCTTGGTATTATCTGATAGCAAAATTACCCTTATTAACCCCATTAGTTGTTATTGGGATTATTTTTTATATTGTCTTTTATTTTGTATATATAAAAACCTTAGATTGGGTTAAACAATTACATTTTTTTATGCCACTTTTTTGGTTTTCATTGGTTTTTTCGATAATATTTTATCTCCAACTCTATCAACATCGAAGACTAACATTATTAGTTGCTAGTATATATTTCATGTTTTATATGTTGCTCGTATTTTCAGAAAAATATAAACCGTTAAAAAAATATCAAACCCCTTTAATATTTTTGGGTTCATACAGTATAATCTACGGTGCAATGACTGGCGGTTATTATTTATTTAGAGGTAATTACGCTGAAATATTTAGTATTCCAGAATTGATTGGATTAATTAAATTGTGGGGAGGTTAAAATTTTTGAGATTAACACCAAAAGTAAAAAAACGAATTATCGAATATGCAAAGCAACATTTTGGAGATGATAGTAAACTTTATCTATTTGGAAGTCGTATTTATGATGATAAAAAAGGGGGGGATATAGATTTATTTTTAGAAAGTATGCACGATATAGATATGCAAATACAAGTCAATTTTTTACGAGATATTTATAAAAATGTCACAGAAAGAAAAGTCGATTTGATTATTAAAACGCCGTTTACCCAAGATAAACCCATTTTACATACTGCAAAAAAAGAGGGCATATTATTATGTTAAAAGAAGCAATTGACACTGCTTATTTACATTTTAATCGGGCAAAAGATAATTATGATGAAATCAAGCAATTGCCAATAGATTTGAGCATATATAAAGATAAAGAACGTATTAAAACAATTGATGCTTTTATCTTTAGATTTATTAAATTGCAGGATTTTATGGGTGATAAACTTTTTAAGGCATTAATCAAACGCATTGGTGAATATAAAGATAACATGTCGTTAATTGATGTTTTGGATAAATTAGAAAAATTAGAAATTATTGATAATACTGATAAATGGCTCAATTTTAGAACAATTAGGAATAAGCTAACTCACGAATATCCAAATAATGAAGAAGACACAATTAATGGGATAAAATTGGCTATGGTTTATTTTGTAGAAATTGGTATAACTTTAGAGAATATAAAAATATATATTGAAACAAAGAGTTTGATATAAAATGAACACCCCCTTAGTATCTATAATAATCACCACCAAAAACGAAGCTAAAAACATAGAAAACTGTTTAATCTCTATTCAAAAACAATCTTATCCTAATATTGAAACGATTGTGGTTGATAATGCTTGAACTAAAAATAGAACTAAAAAAATATGAAAGCAGTCATTTTAGCCGGTGGTTTAGGCACACGTCTCAGTGAAGAAACAATCCTCAAACCCAAGCCTATGGTAGAAATTGGTGGCAAGCCTATCCTATGGCATATTATGAAAATCTATTCAGCCTACGGTATCAATGATTTTATTATTTGTTTAGGTTATAAGGGCTATCTCATTAAAGAATATTTTGCCAATTATTTTCTACACACTTCAGATGTCACCTTTGATATGGTGAATAATAAAATAGATATTCACCAAAATTATGCGGAGCCTTGGCGCGTTACTTTGGTAGATACTGGTGAAAATACCATGACAGGTGGGCGGCTCAAACGTATTCGATCTTATTTAAAAGATGAAGAAAGTTTTTGCTTTACTTATGGAGATGGAGTGGGTAATATTAACATCACAGAATTAATTAACTTTCATAAGCAGCAAGGTACATTAGCTACTATCACTGCCACGCAGCCGGCAGGGCGCTATGGCACATTACATTTAAACGACGATAAAAAAGTCACCGGTTTTAAAGAAAAACCTCAAGGTGATGGTGCATGGATTAACGGTGGTTTTTTTGTATTATCTCCTAAAGTATTTGATTTTATTGAAGGAGATGATACCATTTGGGAGCGTCAACCATTAGAATCTTTAGCTAAAAAAGGGCAAATGTCTGCTTTTTTACATGATGGATTTTGGTATGCTATGGATACTTTACGGGAGAAAATTAATCTGGAAAATTTATGGCAGTCTGGCAAGGCTCCTTGGAAAGTATGGTGATGAAACCCAATTTTTGGCAAGGAAAAAAAGTATTTGTCACCGGTCATACCGGTTTTAAGGGCAGTTGGTTATCTCTATGGTTACAAAGTGTTGGTGCTAATGTTATTGGCTATGCTCTAAAACCACCTACGACTCCAAACCTATTTGAAGTCGCTAAAGTTGCAAAGGGCATGACTTCCATTATTGGTGATGTTAGAGATATAAAGCATTTGCAAGCTGTGATTGCTCAATATCAACCAGAAATCATTTTTCACATGGCAGCTCAACCTTTGGTACGTTATTCTTATGCTAATCCGGTTGAAACTTATGCAACCAATGTCATGGGAACTGTGCATTTACTTGAGGCTGTGCGTCAAGTAGATTGTGTTAAGGTTGTTGTCAATATTACCAGTGATAAATGTTATGAGAATCAAGAATGGCTTTGGGGATACAGGGAAAATGAGCCTATGGGTGGTTATGATCCTTATAGTAATAGTAAAGGCTGTGCCGAATTAGTGACCTCCGCTTATCGGCAATCTTTTTTTCATAAAGATGGTGTTGCTCTCGCTTCAGTTCGTGCTGGTAATGTTATCGGTGGTGGTGATTGGGCGCAAGATCGGCTGATTCCCGATATTA
This sequence comes from Thiomargarita sp., assembly GCA_023143415.1. GTDB lineage: Bacteria > Pseudomonadota > Gammaproteobacteria > Beggiatoales > Beggiatoaceae > QNES01. Next base: position 10,867 of record JAGLHR010000140.1, read on the forward strand.
TGCAAGCCATTATGGCTGAAAAACCAGTTATTATCCGCAACCCACAAGCCATTCGTCCTTGGCAACATGTATTAGAGCCGCTACATGGTTATTTAATGTTGGCAGAAAAATTATGGGAAAATGGCACAGCTTATGCGGAATCTTGGAATTTTGGTCCTAATGAAGAAGATGCAAAATCAGTTCAATGGATTGTTGAACGACTTACGCAAATGTGGTCTGATAATGCCAGTTGGAAATTGGATAACAAACAACATCCACACGAAGCTCATTATTTAAAATTGGATTGTGCCAAAGCCAAAACCAATCTAGGTTGGCATTCTAAGTGGACGCTGAAAACGGCATTGGAAAATATTATTTATTGGTATCAAACTTATGAAAAGCGACAAGATATGCAACAAATCACCATAAAACAAATCTATACTTATCAATCAGAACAAAAGTTATCAGAACAAGAATTTGAAGAAATTGGCTTGCGGCATTTTTTTAACACTAAATGATGATGCTGATGTTGACTGGAAAAAAGTATTTAACCTAAAAGTGGCAATTGAAATTGAAAAAATTTAACTTAAAGTATTAAATTTACAAGAAAAAGTGTTTCTCTTTTTTTTAAATTTCTATCGCGATTTGATGAGTGAAATTTAAAAAATATGGAATCAAACAATTGTTTTTATTCAATGTGTTAATGTCAAATACGAGTTTTTTAATTGCCACTTTTAGGTTTAATGTTTAAAAAGGGTTAGAAACAAAAATGTTAGCAGTTAAAGGTATTTACGATAACGGCCAAATTAAATGGACCGAGCCATTTGAACGAGTTGAGATAAAAGAATCAATGCAAGTGGTTGTATTATTTATGGATGAAGCATTATCAAATAGTCAAGAAGAAAATATAATTCCTCCAGAAAGCATGGCAATGATGAAAATTACCGATGAAACTGCATTTGTGCAGGATGTTATTAACAGTAAAGAAGAGGATTGTTGGAATGACCTGTGAAATCATCCCCGGTCACATCTATAGTGCATTTTTTCCTTTTAGCGATCTGACTGGCAAAAAACGTCGTCCTTTGCTGGTATTAGATACTATGGATGCCAAAGGTGATATACGAGTAGCCTTCATTACTAAAACGCCCGTTGACTCAAAGAGTGGTTTTTTATTGTGTCAGGAAGACTTTGATGGTGAGTCTTTAAGGTTTGAAAGTCATGTTCGTTTAGATAAAACCTTCAATCTTCATCAAAAGCGTATAGAAAAACCATTGGCAAAGCTGAGTTCAAAGGGTTTTGAAAAAGTCCTGCGTAAACTTATTGGACTGGCTATTCCACAATTTTCTACACATAAAAACGCAGTTAAACCGTTTGAACCGGGCAATAGTGTCATTCCGCCATCAGGAAAAGTGATTGGTACATCAGAATTCCAAAACATGGTAGAAGCCTCACTTGATGGCTGGCTTACTACCGGGCGTTTTAATGAGGCTTTTGAAAAAAAATTGGCTGAATTTATTGGATTGAAATACGCTTTTACCACTAATTCTGGTTCTTCAGCTAATTTATTAGCCTTTTTTGCTTTGACTTCTCCACGATTAGGTGAACGCAGAATTAAACCGGGAGATGAAGTTATTACTGTAGCAGCTGGTTTTCCTACTACGGTTAATCCTATAGTGTTACAGGGCATGATTCCGGTTTTTGTGGATGTTGATATTCCTACTTATAATATAGACACCACGCAACTGGAAGCGGCTATCTCTGAAAAAACCAAAGCCATTATGATTGCTCACACTCTGGGTAATCCTTATAATATTGCTGAAGTAACGCGCATTGCTAAAAAATACAACCTATGGCTGATTGAAGACTGTTGTGATGCGCTAGGTTCAACTTATAATGGTCAATTAGTAGGCACCTTTGGGGATATTGCTACGGTTAGTTTTTATCCTGCCCATCATATTACTATGGGTGAAGGTGGTGCTGTATTTACTAATAATATTCGCTTAAACCGCGTTGCAGAATCCTTTCGAGACTGGGGGCGTGATTGTTATTGTGAACCGGGTAGAGATAATACCTGCGGCAGACGCTTTGAATGGCAATTAGGTAGTTTACCTAAAGGTTATGATCATAAATATACTTATTCCCATTTAGGCTTCAATCTTAATATCAGTGATATGCAAGCTGCTGTAGGTTTAGCGCAATTGGATAAGTTGTCTGAATTTATTCGCAAACGTAAAGAAAATTTTGCTTATTTAAAAGAACGTTTAACCCCTTTAGAAGAATTTTTGATTTTGCCAGAAGCTACGCCAAATAGTGATCCTGCTTGGTTTGGATTTCCAATCACTCTCAAGCCGAATATTTCGCGAGTTGATTTACTAAAATATTTGGATCAGTATAAAATTGGCACTCGCTTATTATTTGCCGGCAATATTACTCGTCAACCCTATTTTCAGGATAGACAATATCGTATTAGTGGAGAACTGACTAATACTGATATTATTATGAATAATACTTTTTGGATTGGGGTTTATCCGGGGTTATCTGAGGAAATGTTGGATTTTGTTGTGGATAAATTACAAGCTTATTTTAAGGTTTATCAATGAAAATACTTTTAACTGGTGCAACTGGCTTTCTAGGCAGTCATTTAGCGCATCAATTGCTAAAGCAAAACTATCAAGTAGTTGTCTTAAAAAGACGCTCTTCTAATGTTGAGCGTATTCAGTCTATTCTGCCAGACATTTCTACTTATGATATAGATATTTGTGATATAACTCAGCCATTTAAGGAACATCGCAAAATAGATGCCATTATTCATACAGCGACTTGTTATGGTCGTCATAATGAAAATCCAAGCGAAATTTTTGAAGCGAATTTAATGTTTCCTATGCGGTTATTGGAAGCAGCCACATTTTTCAATACGGATACATTTTTCAATACGGATACAATAAGTTACAAGTATTTAAACAACTATTCCTTATCAAAAAAACAGTTTGTAGAATGGGGTAAAGGATTCGCTCAAAGTGAAGACATTAGATTTACCAATATTCGCTTGGAACATATGTATGGTGCCGGAGATAATGAATCTAAATTTACCACCCATGTAATAAAAAGCTGTATTGCTAATGTAGCTGAATTAAAATTGACACAGGGAGAGCAAAAACGTGACTTTATCTATATTGATGATGTCGTGTCTGCCTATATGATATTGCTGGAAAATGCTAAACAACAAGCATTTCAAGAATATGATTTAGGTAGTGGCAAAGCAATCAAGATTCGAGAATTTGTGGAAACCGTTCACAAAGTAACTCAATCACGAACTAATATGAATTTTGGTGTCTTACCATATCGGAAAAATGAAATTATGCAATCTGAGGCGGATACCAAGTTGCTAAAATCTTTAGGATGGTCATGTAAAATAGATTTATCAAAAGGAATTAAACTTGTTATGGAAAAACTTAAAAACAATTATTAGCTAAAAGAGGTAAATATTAATGATATCAGAAGAAAATAGACTTAATCTTAGCATAATTATTGTGACAAAAAATTGCGAAAAAATGTTAAAACAATCGCTTTTATCAATAGACAAACAAAATTATCCAAAAGATAAAATAGAAATTTTAGTTGTTGACGGTGGTTCTGTTGATAATACAAAAAAAATTGCTAAAGAATTTAATGCTAAAATTATAGATGGTGGGTATCCAGATAATTCAGAAGCAAGGCGACATATTGGTGTACTTCATGCGGCTAACGATATTATTGTTTTCATTGATTCGGATAACATTCTTCCCTACAATAATTGGTTGAAAGATATGGTTCAACCATTTGTAAATGATGAAGAAATAGTTGGTGCTTTTACAAAGTGGTACGGATATGAGGATAAAACTTCTCAAATTGATCAATATTATGCTTTAATAGGAGGCAATGATCCAATTGCTTACTATTTAGGTAAAAATGACAGAGTTCCATATTTAAATAATTACTTGCCGTTTGGATCACGATTAGAAGCTGATCATGGTAGTTATGAAGTTGTTAAATTTAATGTGAATCAACTTCCAGTAATTGGTTGTAATGGTTTTTTAATACGAAAAAGTATTATTAGTCAGCTTGAATATAGAGACTCAAATGAATATTTACATATAGATGTAAATGTAGATATTATTAACAAACTGAAAAAAGACAGATATGCCATCGTTAAAAATACTATAATCCATTTAACTGGGGATACATTATGGAAAAGTATTAAAAAAAGAATTAGATATATGAATGTCCATCATGTTGGTTTATCAAATCTACGACGATACAAAGTATTTGATTCTTCAAATCCTAAAGATGTTTTTAACCTACTTAAAGCCATCTTTTTTGCGATTACGTTAATAGAACCTCTGTTGCTGGCACTAAAAGGCTATATCCAAACAAAAAATGTCAGATGGTTTTTTCATCCTATTGTATTGTTTATTACAGTACAAAGTTATGCTATTAGTGTTATCAAAAAGAAATTGGGGTTACACAATTAATTTTACTATGAGTCCAAATTTTCTTCTATGGGGCAAAAACGATCCTGATATCAAAAAACAACTTGGACTTCTTTATAGATACTTTGGCGTATTTATAGAACAGGGCAAATGGAAAAAATTATTAAGGCATCCTATTTTAACTTTTGGCATGTATTTTTTGAGGTTTTTGGTTGGAGTTAAGTATATTATGCGGAGTAAAAATTGATCAAATAATGAGCAAACTATTAAACCAAAATAATGAATATATTAATTTCCTAACCGAAGTTAAGGAACGAATACATCATTCTCAATATAAAGCACTCAAATCAGTTAATAAAGAACTGATACAACTTTATTGGGATATTGGGGGAATGATTGTAGAAAAACAGCAACTTCTTGGTTGGGGAAAATCTGTTGTTGAGCAGCTATCCAAAGATATACGCCAAGAATATCCCGGTATTCAAGGATTTTCAGTACGCAATCTTTGGAATATGAGGTTACTTTATTTAGAATTGCAACAACATGAAAAACTGCAACCACTGGTTGCAGAAATTAGCTGGACTAAAAATATCCTGATTTTCACAAAATGTAAAGATGCTTTGGAACGGGAATTTTACCTATTACATGTTAAAAAGTTTGGTTGGACTAAAGATGTTTTAATTCATCAGATTGAAAATAAAGCTTACGAAAAATACTTATTGAATCAAACCAGTTTTGACCAAACATTGCCGGAAAAATATAAACATCAAGCAAAGTTAGCCGTCAAGGATCATTACACCTTTGATTTTTTGGAACTGGCAGAAGAATATAGTGAGCATGAGTTAGAACAAGCACTAGTACGGAACATCCGCAAATTTCTTATAGAAATGGGAGCGTGGTTTACCTTTGTAGGCAACCAATTCCGGTTAGAAGTAGGCGCAAATGAATATTACATCGATTTGCTCCTCTTTCACCGAAAATTAAAACGATTTATAGCTTTGGAGCTAAAAATTGGTGAATTTAAACCGGAATATAAGGGCAAAATGGAATTTTACTTAAATGTCCTAAATGAACATTATAAAGAAGAAGGAGAAAATGATGCGATTGGTATTATTGTCTGTAAAAGCAAAGATAAAACTGTGGTGGAATACTCGCTTAAAACCACAACGCAACCCATTGGCGTAGCAACCTACAGTACCTCACCGGCTTTGCCAGCAGAATATAGCCAATATTTGCCAGCCCCGGAAGTGATTGCGGAAAGATTGGCTATGGTTAAGAACTTATTTGATGATAAATAATAAGAATGACAAGTTAAGTATATTATGCGAAACAAAGGCTAGAAATTATGCGAAAAAAATGGTAACTACTCAGCCTAATTCTTTTTAATAGGGCAACCTTCAGTCTTGCCCTACAACAACCTTATAGGGTAAGCCCGATTTGTTGCCCTGAGTAGTTATTTGAATTTTTAATAAAAACATACCACTTTGATAGTCAAGACAGTTTTTATGAAAATTTTCACTGAACCCAATTATTCTATAGATGTTCAGAAAAATAAAATCTTCAGAAACCAAGTTTCTGGCAGAAACTTGGTTTCTTGTCTGTGAAATTATTTATCTGAAAGTCTATATTTGCGATTAAAAAAATCTTAGACAGGAATATATAAAATGACACTGAAAACACAACTTGTATTTGAACATACAGTAGCACATCATTTAGAAGAATTATTAACTATAGAAAATAAGTCAATAAATGCTTTAATACGAGATATGATAGAAGAACGTTATGAAAAGCTAAAAAAACAAAAAAGACTTGACAATTTTTATACTGGTATAGGATTATCTACCGGGTTAATCGGAGAAACTTCTATTCAGAAAATTAAGGCAAATAAAAGTGTATAAAAATATTTTTTTAGATGCCAATATTCTGCTTGATTATGCTGACAAAAATAGAATTTTTCATGAAGTCAGTACCAAATGTATTGAATATTGTTTAAAAAAAAATTTAGACTTGTATACAAGTTGCGACTTAATTACTACTATTTATTATGTCGTATCAAAACAAAATAAAACTAAGGCATTGGAAGAAGTACAAAGAATTAATAATTTTTGCCATATTATTGAATTTTCAAATACCGATATTAAGCAAACTTGTAATTTAATGTTAGAGTAGAGGATTCAGATTACAATGATTTAGAAGACACCGTACAGTATCTTTTAGCTAAGAAAAGTCAATGTGACTTGATTGTATCAAATGATGAAAACTTTGTATCAAAAAACATAAAATTAATTTCTTCATCTGATTTTTGTAATGAGTTCAATCTAATCTAAGCGATGATAAATAGCGGCTTAATGGCATTGACGCGCCAGCGTGGGAATCAAAAAAAGAGATTTGGGCAAAAACGATCCTGATATAAAAAAACAACTTGGACTTCTTTATAGATACTTTGGCGTATTTATAGAAGAGGGCAAATGGAAAAAATTATTAAGGCATCCGATTTTAACTTTTGGTCTGTATTGGTTGAGGTTTTTGGTTAGGGTTAAGTATATTATGCGAAACAGGAGTGGTAAATGAATTCTTATCTGCAAAAATTAATTGAGCGAATAGCTCGAATATATGTTAATACCCCGTTCTATCCTCACTGGTTAGAGTTTAGGGAATCACGGAAATTACATGGTGTAATGTTAAAAAATTTGGCATCTCGTTTAAATAGCAAAGCATCAATGTCTTTATTAGAAATTGGGTGTGCTTCTCAAAAAAATAAAGCCATTTTTTCTCAATTTTTACCAATTTCTTATTACTGTGGGCTTGATTACCCCCAGTGGTGGATTTCACAAAATACAAAAAATGAGGGGGGGGGTAAAACATGAGGAAAATCAACAAGATATAAAAGATATTCTGAAAGATATTCTCTTTGGCAATCAAAATATTAAGGCTGATGTATGGGGTGATGGGCTTCAACTTCCATTTAGTGATAGCTATTTTGATATTATTACACACTTTGAAGTGATGGAACATGTACCCTCTACAGAGATTTTATTTAAAGAAATTTCAAGATGTCTAAATATTGAGGGATACTTAATTTTTAGTATGCCTTTTGTGTACCAAAATCATTCTTCCTTTGATATTTCAAGATTAACCAAACAGGGCATAGAAGCGCTTTGTCAAAGACATAAATTGAAAGTACTTACATATTCAAGTACTGGTTTTGGCACAACCATATCCCAATTAACCAACTCTTTCATAATAAAGAACATTGTCGGATTTCATAATAATTCTAGTTCATTATTTAGGAAAATAATAACTGCTCTATTTGCTACAATTTTTTTGTTCCCAATCATTAACGTAGTAACTTTAATTATTGATAAGGTATGGTTTGATAGTGCTTATGCAAATCATCATTATTTTCTTTGTCAAAAACAAACAATATGAAAACAAACCGCACTAATAACCGGCGTAACCGGGCAGGATGGAGTCCCCAGACAAAGTAGCCCTTTTGGAGTAAAAATTCTGCTAAGTAGGTCAAACAAATCTTGCTAGATAGACTTCGCGCCTCGAAGGAGTTATTTTTCACCGAGCATTAACGTGTAAAGTGGGAGAAACCGCCCCTTCTGGACTCTAGTTGCCATCTTTCATGATTATCAACAGAGAGCGAAAAAACCAAGACTTTATAGATGTCATAATATTTTTTGGAGCGGAACAAACCACATTTATTCTCGAACTAACTCTTACTGATAAATGGAAATTTTCTTTGCCATTCTGAAAAGTATACCTTTTATATAAAAGGTGTCCCCTATTTTTTCTTACCCTTTTATTGCCTTTTCTTTTGCCCTTGCTGGGTAGGCAATGAACAAGAGTGGATAGAATTTAGACAGGCTATTAAAATGAGCAAAAAAGATTTTGACGCATTTATAAAACAACATAAATCAACAGAAGAAAATAATATTGATTGGGATGAAAGAAAGAATGACTGGCTTCATCACATCAATGATTTTTATTCTCTGGTACAGACATGGTTTTATGAGTATAAAAAACAAGGGCAAGTCACTTTAGAATTTTTTCCATATAGACTCAATGAAGAATATATTGGCAGTTACGAAAGTAAAAAATTACACCTTAAAATAGCTAACCAAGTGGTTGTCTTTATCCCTATTGGTACACGATTATTTGGTTCAAAAGGTAGAATTGATATGGAGAGTAGTGCTGGTAAGGTGAGATTTATATTGGCTGATAAAAATTTCACAGTGCCTAGCACAAAAGTCCAAATCTATGACGGGAAACAAACCAAAGACATTGATTGGGCATGGAAAATAGCCACGCCACCGCCTACCATTCAATTAATTGATTTAAATGAGGAAAATTTTTTTGATGCGCTGATGGAAGTGCTCAATGGGTAAACGAGTAAGCTTTTCTGGCTTAAATCTGGAATTATATGAAGTGGCACAGCATCATTCTGATACCGAAAATGCTTTGAAGGCATATTATAGCTTTGAAAATCAAAGAAAATTTCTACCTGCAAAGTTTCTTAGCTACTCGGCTGAAGAAGTTTCCATTGAGTTTCGTACTAGAATAGATGAGTTGGAAAGAACGTCATCATTGACTTTGTTGTCATCGTTTGAAGCAAAATTAAGAATTGATTATCTAACACGCTGTTATCAAAAAGGAAAAAATGATTTATCAAAAGATTTTAGAACGATATACAAACAAAAATCCCATCGTGCCTCTTTAGAAGAAGATATTCTTGAAACTTGGAAACAACATTACCCGGAAAACAAATTGCTCATATCTGAGTTACTTAGTGCGTTAAAATATAGGCACTGGCTTGCCCACGGTCGTTATTGGAAACCAAAATTAGGTAGAAAATATAGTCGATAAAAATATCAATAATTATTGACCTGTTGATATTATATGTGTATAATAATTTTCCATGAAAACTAAAGATGTCTTAAGAATCATGGGGATTACACGAAC
>JAGLHR010000141.1 GCA_023143415.1 Thiomargarita sp.
AATCGCTTTGCGTCACATCAGTTAATAAGAATATTGTAGGGGCAATCCTTTATGGTTGCCCTGAGTAGTTACTACATCAGAATATTTTCGTCAGTCGGAATAAGAATCTGATTGTAGGGGCAATCCTTTATGGTTGCCCTGAGTAGTTACTTTGATTTTTAATTCTGAAAATTCAAAAATTCTGAAAATTCTGATTCTGACAATGATTCATGGCGATTAAAATGTCTAAAGATAAAGATAAAGAAGAAAAAATAATCGAAGTGAACTATCGAATCACTTATGAGCCTTTGCCACATGAAAGCATCGAACAGTTGCCTCCTCCGATTCAAGATCGGTTAGAAGAGTTATATGATTTAACTCAAACCAATCCAGATAGGGCAATTTCCTATTTAGTTGACTTGACTGATAAATATCCTGAAGCCCCTATTTTTGATAATTATCTTGTATCCGCTTATGAAGCAACTGGACAAAGAAAAAAAGCCATCGCACTCATAGAAGAAGCGTATCACAAACATCCTGATTACTTCTTCGCCAAGGTGAACTATGCTTTTCATTGCCTGAAAAACAACCAATATGAAAACATTCCTGACATTTTTGAACACAAATTTGATTTAAAGTTACTCTATCCCCATAGAGATATTTTCCATGTCGCTGAATTTATTTCTTTTAACGCGGTGATGGCTTTATATCATCTTGCGAAGACTCATCGTGAAGTAGCAGAAAAGTACTACGATGTACTTTATGACTTAGAACCGAATAACACTTTGACTAAAAAAGTCAAACATCAACTGTATCCGAGCATTTTCCAAAAAATTTTACAGAAATTAGCCAATAATTCTTTAAAAAGAATTAAAAGAAAACGGGAATCCATGAGGGAAAACGCTAAATCCACTTATGCTAATAACTATTCAAAAGAATTTTAATGAACTCCTGGCTTAACCAATTAGCTCCCCGTGAGCGTCGTGTTTTAATCATTGGGGCGGTGACTTTAGTGATCATAATGGGATATTTTATGCTTTGGGAACCCCTTATCACTGCCCACACCCAATTGGAAAACGTTGTCGCTGCTCAAAAGACAACCTTGCGCTGGATGACTGATGCTGCCGCTGATGTTCAACAATTACGCCTACAATCCAATACCTCGCCTACAAAAAAGCATAAACAATCCTTACTCACTCTGGTTGATAAAAGTATCCGTACAGGGATGCTCGCAAAAACTAACAAGCGTATTGAGCCAAAAGGAAAGCATAAAGTTCAAGTACGTTTTAAGACGGTTAGTTTTACTGCATTAATGCGTTGGTTAGGGCAATTGTACAATCAACATCAGATAGAAATGAGTCAAATTAGTATTGAACGTCAACAGATCGCAGATCAAGTTAAAGTGAATTTGACGTTGTACCATGGAGTCCCAACGCTTTAGCTTTGGGCGTTTATAGGAAAGACCTGACAGGTTTTGGAAACCTGTCAGGTCTAATTCAACATGATGGAATTGATTTCATGCACGTTCGGTTACAGCCAAAGCTGAAGCGTTGAACTCCAATCAGTCCCAAAGCTGAAGCGTTGAACTCCAATCACGCCCAAAGCTGAAGCGTTGAACTCCAATCAGTAAAAATCCCGTAATCTCACAGGCAAACGTTTTGCACCCCATCTACCCGCCTCCGCATTGAATAATCCCGCACAAGTTGTACCGCATTGCTCACATTTGCCATCTGGCGTTAAATGCCAATCACTTAAAACGTACCAATCGCGTTCAATCAGTTTATAACCACAATGATGGCAATAGGTGCTATCACCTTCTTTATCATGCACATTTCCTGTGTAAGCATAATGTACGCCATTCTTTAATGCAATACGACGAGCCATTGTCAATGTCTGATGCGGCGTTGAGGTTTTATCTAACATTTTCCATGAAGGATGAAAGGCGGTAAAGTGCATCGGTACATCCGCACCCAGATTTTCTACAACCCATTGTGTCATTTCTTCAAGTTCCTTTTCTGAATCATTTTCACCAGGAATAAGCAATGTAGTCAATTCAAACCAAACATCTGTTTCCTCTTTAAGATAGCACAAAGTATCAAGTACCGGTTGCAAATGCCCTCCCGTCAATTTATGGTAAAATTTCTCAGTAAATGCTTTTAAATCGACATTGGCGGCATCCATTTCACTAAAAAATGCTTCCCGTGGCTCATCGCAAATATAACCTGCGGTAACGGCGACTGATTTAATATCCCGTTTGCGGCATTCCTTAGCAACATCAATGGCATATTCATAGAAAATAATGGGTTCATTATAAGTAAAAGCAACGCTGCTACAGCCCAATTGTTGAGCGGCGCGAGCAAGTACGTCTGGAGCCGCTTCTTCAGAAAGTGTATCCATTTCTCTGGATTTACTCATATCCCAATTTTGGCAAAATTGACAGGCGAGGTTGCAACCGGCTGTACCGAAGGATAAAATGGGTGTACCTGGTAAAAAATGATTGAGTGGTTTTTTCTCTATCGGATCAACGCAAAAGCCGCTTGAACGTCCATAAGTGGTTAAGACGATTTGTTGGTTTTGATTGGCTCGCACAAAGCAAAGCCCCTGTTGTCCTTCTTTGAGTGAACAAGCGCGGGGGCATATATCACATTGGATTCGTCCCCCTTCTACTTGATGCCAGTAACGAGTAGGTACAACGGTTTGTAATATGCCTTTTTTCATTTCAATACTCTGGGGGAATGGTGAGTTTTAGACCTGACAGGTTTTTGAAACCTGTCAGGTCTGTTGTTACTTGCGTTTTAGACCTGACAGGTTTTTGAAACCTGTCAGGTCTGTCGTTACTTGAATTTAGACCTGATTTTTGAAACGACTCATTCTAGGAAATCAACTCTGCCGTATAGCGTTCCACTTCAATCGTGTTTGACCAATAATTTAGTGACAATCCCGCTTTCTGCTTCAAGTGTTGAAGAAATTCTTTTGGTTCTTTTAACGATTCCCAAACGGCGGGTAGAAATGTACCTTTATACACCCCTTCCGTTAAAATTAAACCGTCTATTCCAGGGCGCAATTGTTGAATCAACTGTTCTTCAGAATCAAACGACATCGGTTCTGGAAGACTGAGGATGGAAATATGGAGTTCTAAAAGAGACAGTTCGTTACGCTGTAGCCTTGGAAAACGGGGATCAGAGAAAGCGGCTGCATAAGCATGATCAGCAACATCGCTAACTAAAGGTTGGTAAGCGGTAAGCGTACCGATACAACCGCGTAGTTGGTTATGAATTTCTAATGTAACAAAAGTCGCCCTGTTTTCCTGTAGTTCTTCTGCATAGTCAGAAGGTACTACTTTTAGCGGCTTATTTTTTTCAAAACCGGTTTTGATGGATTCTTTAGCCACTTCTAATAGTGTTTGTACATTCTCTTTAATTAAAGACATAAGCACCGTACCCCACCACTTGATCTTTTGGACCGGCAGTATCGCCAGAATTACGCAAATCTATTGTCTTTGCATGCATGTTTTTGCGTCGCGCAATATGTAGCAGCCCACTGATAGGAATGCGTCCACAGGCTTGTTCATGATCAATTTTCTCAAAACGTAAATTTTCGATAGCTTGAGAAATTGAATCGTCCATTTTTTGTGCTGTATTGTAATCCTGATAATGACTTAAATCAGAACTGATGACAATCACAGTTTCTTCACCGCCCCAGAGTTTATCTAACACTTCATCAATTTCTTCAGGCGTTGCATCACCAACGACTAAGGGGATGAGCGTGAAATCATCTAAAACCTCTTGAAGAAAGGGTAATTGGACTTCGAGGCTATGTTCACTCGCATGAGCTTCTTCTAGTACAGAGACTTGGGGAAGCGAAGTGATTTCATTAATCGCTTGCGTATCTATTGGGATAAGCCCTAAAGGTGTCGCAAAGTTTGTCATCTGACTGACTGCGACTCCTTTCAATGGAATTCGGTGCGATGGACCAAGCAGTACGACTTTAGTAATCATAAGATGTGCAGGTGCCAATCGCGCATAGACACTTGCTGCGATTGGTCCAGAATAGATATAACCGGCATGTGGTGCAATTATCGCCTTGGGAACAGGCTCCGTTGAAACCTTTGTTTCATTTAGAAATTTTCTCACCATTGTCTGCAATTCATCTGGATGCTCTGGATAGAACAAACCAGCAACTGCGGGTGTTCTTATATTCATTTCTCTTTCTCGCTCATCAAGTGTTATTCAACAATAATGACAGGAATGATAACTCATGCATATTATTAAAAACAGTTTAAAATCAATATGTTAAAAACGTTTATCCGTTATAATGGAGTACATTCGAGGCTAAAGTTTTTTGAAGAAAAACTCTTAGCCTCGAATGCTTTAGCTTTGTCAAATGGAGTTTTTAACTCTTAATTCGCACAGAGTGCTCATTTTTTTCAAGTATATCATATATTTATTAAAGTATGATATATTGATTTAATGTAACTACACAGGGCAACCATAGTGCAGTCTACAACAATATTCTGACAGAAAGGTGTGCACAACAATATTCATAAATCGAGTGA
>JAGLHR010000142.1 GCA_023143415.1 Thiomargarita sp.
TTAAAAAAATCGGATTTCTTAAACCCCTTTTAAAAATGACTGTTTGGTATGGCAGCAGCAACTTGTTGATGAATTTGTAGCAACAACTCTTCTTTTTGGTTACTTGCTTTCTGAAGGATGCTATCGACATAACTGTGTAAGTGCGCCTGATCTTCAGCACTCAATTTGGTTGCCGTTAAAACAACAACAGGAATGGAACGCCATTTCTCGTTTTGGCGTAAGTGGGTAACAAATTCAAATCCATCCATTTCTGGCATCATTAAATCCAATATAATTAAGGAAGGCTTTTTCTCTTCCATAAATTCTAAAGCAACGCGCCCATTTTCCGCTTTTAAAACACGCCACCCTTCAAGTTTGAGCATTTCTGCCATATTCTCACGGGTGACGATATCATCTTCAACAATCATGACTAAGCCCTGGGAATCATTAGTCATAAGATATTTCTTTAAAACCGCCGCTAATTGAGCACGTTTCACCGGTTTGACGAGGTAATCTGCCGCACCCAGTGCAACCCCTTTATTTTGTTCCTCTACAATTGAAGTCATAATAACGGGAATGTCTGACAAAAGGGAATCATTTTTTAGCGCGGAAAGCACTTTCCAACCATCCATGCCGGGCATTTTTACATCAAGTAAAATCGTATCGGGACGCAGTTTTTTAGCCATTTTAAAACCGGTTTCTCCATCGGCAGCAACTGCGACAGCATAACCCAGTTTACTTAAATAACTTTTTAACAATTCTCGTGTGATTATATCATCATCAATCACCAAAACGATGCCATGCACTTCACTGTTTAATACTTTACCGTTTTTAATGTTTGCTTTTTGAGTCAACTTTTCTGTAATAATGAGTGCAGGCAAACAAACAGAAAACGTGCTACCCCGTCCAAATTCGCTATTCACGCTGATTGTACCGCCCATCATTTCTGTAAAATGCTTAGTAATAGCGAGCCCTAAACGGGTACCATTTAGACGGTGCATGGTATTTGCATCAACTGGCGTAAAGGGCTGAAAAATCCTTTCTTGTTGCATTGGAGTCATACCAATGCCATCATCACTGATAGAAAAGCAAATTTTTTCTCTACCCTCTTCTTGTGCAAATTCACGCTTGACTTCGATACAAATATGACCATCCTCAGTTAATGTAACCGCATGAGTTAATAAATTAAACAGAATTTGGTGCGTTTTGCTCAAATCAGCATACATCCCCCCTAAATCGTTGATTATATTTAGTTTTAACTCATTACTTTTCTTTTCAACAAGTGGCTTTGTCGTGGCGATGAATTCATTGAGCAACTTTTCAACTTGGAAAGTCTCCAAATGTAATTCCATTTCACCCGATTCAATTCGGGATAAATCAAGCACACCATTGATCAGTCCTAACATCAATTTGCCTTCCATAAGAATTTTTTCAAGATCAGCAAGAAATTCTGGTACGCCTAAGTCTTCTGCATCTTCTAAGAGCATTTCGTTGTAGCCAATAATGGCGTTCATCGGAGTACGCAACTCATGGCTCATATTAACAATGAATTGAGTTTTGGCGAGTTGAGCCCTTTCTGCTATTTCCTTTGCTTTCTTGAGCGCGGCGACTTGCTCTTGCACTTGTTTTTCCAAAACATCCGTTTTATTAGCATAAGTGAGTATTTCATTATCTTGCTGAACGATTTCCTCCGCCAATTTTTCACGCAAGCGGTACAGTTCAATATGGGATTGTATCCGTGCTAACAATTCTTCTTCTTGGAAAGGTTTGTTGATATAGTCAACACCGCCTGCTGCAAATGCCCGCTGTTTATCTTCAACATTCTTAAATACAGAGAGAAACAAAATGGGAATAGGGGCTAAACTGGCTTCTTTTTTAAAATGTTGACAAGTTTCATAACCATTCCAGCCCGGCATATCAATATCCAGCAAAATCAAATCTGGCTTTTCCTTCTTTGCCAGCGCAAAAGCCTCTTCGCCGCTTCTGGCTAACAAAACATGAAAACCCTTTTGTTGCAAAATAGCCCTTGCAAAAGCCATATTGGTTAGGGTGTCATCAACGATTAAAATAACGGGGGTAGAATTATTTTTCATTTTAGATTTCTTCTTTATTATTATGTAGTGAGTACATTCGAGGCTAAAGT
>JAGLHR010000143.1 GCA_023143415.1 Thiomargarita sp.
ATCGCTTTGCGTAACATCAGTTATTAAATCCTCATTCCTTTTTTATAAATAATCCTTGTAGTTTTCGAGGCTAAAGTTTTTTCGTTAAAAAAACTTTAGCCTCGAATTGTGTTTGGGTTAAATATTAGTACGGTTCATTTAGCCTGTTGGATTCCAAAAAATCCAAAGCTGTTGAACTCCATTTGAGGCTAAAGTTTTTTGAAGAAAAACTTTAGCCTCAAAATTACTCCAAAATTTCAACTCTTCATTCGCATTATCAATATCACTGAATGGAATCGCTCAATTTATCAATGGCTTGTTGATCATCTATAGGCAATTTGAAACCGGTCACGGACTTTTTCAATTCATCGGCTAATGTTCCTAACCGCTCAATAGCAGCGGCGGTTTCATTAGTTCCATTTGATGTTTGAGTCGTTATTTCTTGAATAATTGTCATCGTTCCCGATATATTTGAGGCAACAGCGGCTTGTGTGCGCGAGGTTTGCGATATATTTTCAATTTGTTCGGCTAATTGTACTGATACTTGTTCAATCTCTTTCAGAGCTTCTCCCGCTCTTTCTGTAATTTTAGCACCGGACACCACTCCTGAAGTGCTTTGTTCCATTGAATTAACGGCTTCATTAGTATCGCCTTGAATCGTTTTCACTAGCGCGTCGATTTGTTTTGTGGCATTACTTGAGCGTTCCGCTAATCGCTGAATTTCGTCGGCGACAACCGCAAATCCACGCCCGGATTCTCCCGCCATTGCGGCTTGAATCGCTGCATTCAATGCGAGAATATTGGTTTGATCGGCAATATCATCAATCAAGCCGACAATATCCCCAATTTCTTGGGCGCTTTCACCTAAACGTTTTATCCGTTTTGACGTTTCTTGAACTTGCTCGCGAATAATGTCCATTCCAGCAATCGTGTCTCGCACGGCTTTTGCACCTTTACTGGCAATGTTCACCGATTTTTTAGCCACATCTGTTGATTCTATGGCATTCGCGGAGACTTTTTTCACTGAATTAGCCATGCCGATCATGGCTTGCCCTGCTTTTGTAATCTGTTGTGCTTGCCGCTCACTGGCTTGGATTAATTGTGTTGCTGTATTCCGCGTACTTTGTGCCGAACCTGTCACTTGCACCGCTGTTTTGTTAATGCTAATGACCAAATCTCGCAGGGCTTCAATTGAAAAATTGATAGCATCTGCTATCGCGCCTGTAAAATCTTCAGTAACCGTTGCATTGATGGTTAAATCGCCATCGGCTAATTCAGAAATTTCACTGAGCAAACGCAAAATGGCTTCTTGATTACGTTGATTACTCTTCTCTGTTTCATCTAAACGCTGTTTTGTTTCTTGAGTTCGTACTTGATTGATGCGAATTATGAGATAACCGAATACTAAAAACAAAACCAGCATAACCAGTGCTAATACATTGCCCAAAAATTCTGAAATAAAACGTTGCTGGGATGTTTTAACATAAGCCACCTGAAGTTTTTCGATATTTTCCAAGATTAATGGATTGATATCCATAATGACTTGTAAGGCATCTTTAGCTTTATACAATTCATCCGATTTTTCGATGAAAAAATCAATTTTGTCAATGCGCTCATCAAACAAAGTTGACAGTTCTTCAATAACGTCTTTTGCGGCTTTTGAAGAGACAGGTGGAATATTGACAGGCATATTTTCTTCGCTGCCTGACGTTAAAATGGCCAAAGCATCACCAAACTGATTGATAGCTTCATCTACTTGTCCCCGTGCGCTTATTGCTTCATCTGGATCATTGAGAAATGATTTTCTAATATTATACGCGATACGTTCAAGCCACAATAACTGATGAGTCGCTAGAGACATTTGACTTGGAGTGGCTTCACCTGAAGCCATTGCCTCTATCATTTTGTTAGTTTTATTTACCAGATCAACCGTCACATCTTTTAGATGTTTAAGTTCACTATAAAGACGAGTCACGGCTTCTTGAGTCTTTAATAGTTTCTGAATACTCTTTTGAGTGTTCTTTTCTGCATTTGCCCATAATTGGGTTAATGTCTTTAAAGCAGTTGTGGCTTCTGGGGGTGTACCCGGCATTCCAGACTCAGGATTGCCTTGAGTCAGCTTTTCTAAGAGTATATTATACTCGTCCAGAGATTGAGCAAGACGGTCAAAACCTGATTTGTTTCCTCTTGCAGCCAGCGATGCGTGTTGAGTGATTTGTTGCGAGAGTAAACGTAGTTTGGCAACATATCTTAGGTACTCTTCATCATATTTGTTGTCTCTTGCAACAAGAGTAAAAGTGGCAACCATTAATCCGAATGACAACAGTAATACAATTATGAAGGCAATTAGCCATGTATTTGTCGTCGCAAGTGTTTTTAAAGACAATTTCATATCAGTTATCAAATATTCGTTTTCAGTGAACAGTTATCAGTTTTCTTTACAAACTTTGTAACTACTCAGCTTTGAAATCAATTTCAAAGCTGAAAGCTAAAGTCTCCTAAAGGAGACTGAAAAAATGACTGGCTTTAGCTGTTAGCCTTGAAATTGATTTCAAGGCTGAGTAGTTACCAATATTATAAAAAGGTAACTACTCAGGTAGTGCCTCATTGTAAATACATTCAAGGTTTAAGTTTTTGTAACTACTCAGGGCAACCACAAGGGATTGTCCCTACATTAAGAATATTTTCGTCAGTATTAATAAGAATATTTCAGCCTA
>JAGLHR010000144.1 GCA_023143415.1 Thiomargarita sp.
TACAACGCTTTAGCTTTGTTCTTTGGACTCCAAAAAACGCCCAAAGCTAAAGCGTTGGACTCCAAAACAAAAGCTAAAGCGTTGGAGTCCAGAAAACGCCAAAGCTGAAGCGTTGGACTCCATCAAATCATATTAGGTCCATCATAATCTTTATTGGGATTATCTGGTTCCGCTTTTGTCTGCTCGCGTCGCTGCTGCGCCCGTTTTTCCATCGCATCTGATTTAACGGGAATGGTATTTTCTCCAAACAAGACTTGTTTAAGCAGTTTAAAGCCAAATTGTAAGAGGGCGACATCGTCTGTTTTCAGATGTTCAGATTCATCCGATTTTAAATCGTAAAGTTCTGAAAAACCTTTACTTTTTATAAAATCGCGGAAACTGTCAAGGTTATAACTGCCCATAAAGAAGAATTGGAAACTACGCTGCGATGGTTTACCTATCGTTGGTCCAGCAGATCGTTTTTTCAGGATGATCTGTCGCCATTCACGGTTCATTTCGTCATAGTGAGCCACCTCTTGCTCTTTGCGATAATCACGTATGGTAATCGTGCGTGGTTCATTATGACCAAGGCAATGATCTTCTTTGATCAGAAAATAGGCTTCTTCATCAGTTGATGAATTTTCTTGACGCATGGACATCAAGCCGAGTGCGTAATATCGACAAACCGTCGGGCGATCTTCATAGACACGACAGCCCTCTTCAGTGACGAAGGGACAAGCAAGGTTATCATCAGCTGTCCGAATTTTCACTCCTGGCATTCCGCTCGCATCCATCTCATAAGGAACAGTATATTGCGCTAAAAATTCGTTAGAAGTCAGTTCTAAACGTTTTTTCAAACGTAAAATATCATAAGGTGTGAGCGAAATGTCAATACTCTGACAACATTTATTAAAACAGGCAATGTCCTTATGACAACGAAATTGGATGGTGTCGTCTAAAAAGAGTTTGACAGGTTGAAGGGGGCTATTGTGTGGAATGTTTTCTAAAGGTGAATCGGTCATTAATAAAATCCTAGAAAGTAAAATATAAATAAAAACAAAGAGTTATGAAACTCAATATTCTAGTTGAGGCGTATTTTGGAATCCAACGCTTCAGCTTTGGGCGTATTTTGGAGTCCAAACCTTCAGATTTGGCCCTTTTGGAGTCCAAACCTTCAGATTTGGCCCTTTTGGAGTCCAACGCTTCAGCTTTGGAAAGGGGATAAAAAAAAACGAGAACATCAACTTAAAAGCCTGAACAAGTTGCATCAATTTGCGTTGGCTCACTTATCGCGTTGCGGAATTTAATTTGAACAACATTCCAGCTGCCCTCTTTTGTTGGACGAATGCTATCAATCGTCAAAGGCAATGTTTGGTTATAATATACCATTGCCTCGTCGTTAGGGGCATCCCACAGTTTAACATAAACATCCACTTGTTTTTCTGAATCGCTTAAATCGTAGGCATCTAGTGTTAATTTAGGGCAAAGGGCATCGTTTTGCCACTGGAAAAAAACCATTGGCTTTTTTGAGGCTGCAATGGTGATATCGCGAAATGCCCCATAAGGCCAATCAACACTATCTACAGCTTGATCATGCAAATTGCGGAATAAATGACTAATAATGGACGCATTGCCATTCCATTCGTAACCATCCGCCATGACATTTCCGCTCCCTGAAAGATAAGCGGCATCGGTAGGCGTATCATCTGTGCAAATTGCCCCTAATCGTGTTTCTTGATTTAAAGGACTCAAGAAAGCTATCTTGATCACAAACCAATCTCCGTTTGATAAAGTGAAAGGCGTGTTACTGGCTCCTAACACAAAAGGCAAAGTGATATTGGAGAAAGTCACATCATATTCTCTGGTATCCCAACGACCCATTGTGATATCAACAATCTTATCGCTGTGGGACAGAAATGGGGCATCAAGTATCAGCCGATTACACCCATCCTCGTTAATTTGCCATTGGAAAAACCCGACGGGTTTATCAGCAGATTGATGGAGTTGAACCACATCTTTTGTGATACCATAAGGCCAATCAACACCGGCATTTTTAGGCAGAAGACGACCATGATAACTGATGATGGAGCCATTGCCATGCCAAGCATAGTTTTCAGAATTGTTGAGATAATTCATCCATGTATCCCAGGGCAAAGTGCCAGGACAAGCCGTGCTTTTTATCTCATTATGTCCTAAAATTCCTGGTGTTGTCGAACGTACCCTTGGAATGTGATATTTATCAGTAAAATAACGTGCCATATTGGCAGACGCTTCAAGCATTTGAGTTGTCCATGTATCAGGATTAGTGACAGTCACTTCATGCTCAACCCCAATTGAACGCTTATTGTAGCTCCATACACCCGCATGCCATGCAATATCTTTGACTTTAACCAGTTGAGTGATTTCGCCATCTGAAGCACGCACTATAAAGTGGGCACTGACTTTGGCATTACAATTATGAAACCAAGAAATGGCTCCTGCATAAGTGCCTTCACCAATCCAATGATTAACCCAAGTATCAATGGTGCGACTACTCCCTTCGGAATAATTGCAGGTAGTCAAATTGGAAATCGCAGGCGCGTAGTCAGTAGAACGCTGATTTCTACGGGTGCGACTGATTCTTTCTTGTGTTAATGAAACGTTGGGATGACTTTCGAGTCTGAGCGTTTCTCCCCATAAGGTGTGAGACTGTGAACCCTTTTTAATGATTTGATAATATCGCACTGCTTGCATTTCACGCAATTCATTATTGATTAAACCAGTGAATTGTTTAACGGCTTCAAACCAGTCTTCTAATTGCGTCAACTGGTTTTCGCCAGCATATTGTGCTAATAAGGCGGCAGCAGCACGAATGTTTTGCTTCGCCTCATTCTTTAAGACTTGGGGTTCAATATCTAATAAGGCGGCGGCTTCGCCTAAAGTATCAGCATAGTTGTTTTGAACCAGATGCATGATCCCCCAGCCTTGATCAATTGAAGGTCCAATTTGTGTCCAATTTGTCTCAACTTGAGCGATGGCTTCAAGAATAACGACAGGCACGGTAAATTCTTGAGCGGCTTCGGCAAAAAAATGCCTGAGCGTCTGTACACTGGGATGTTTTCGACGCAGATATTTTCGCCACAATAGGTAATTCTCACCATCCCCATGATGTTCATCATTCGTGTGTTTAGTCACATAATCAACAACATTGTCTAAATTGCGTCGGTGATAGGTTTGTTTATGACTGTCTTCAATTACCTCGGTAACGCTAATAAGATCATTAGAAGTGACATTGGGAGTGACTGGTGATGCATTGCTAACAAGCATAAATGTTGCTGATAACAAGGTTATTAAGTATTTTAAGAGATGAAGTTTCATACGAATCATATATATTTTTTCTTTGTACAAGACATTTTTTATTGTTAGAATCAGAATTTTCAGAATATTCGAGTCGAGCCTAAAGTTTTTTTAAAGAAAAAACTTTAGGCTCGACGAAAGTTTTTCTTCAAAAAACTTTCGCCTCGAATAGAATTTTCAGAATTAAAAATCAAATTAGTTTTCATTCGCCAAAGGATTTTGAACAGGCTAGAATATTGTTCAAAAATATTGGCGATAAAAGGTTTTAAATTCTGTTAATTTTAAAATTCTGAAAATTCTGATTCTAACAATTGAAAGTAATTTAAATCAATGAATTATAAAAAAATGTCCTGTACAAAGATATTTTTTGGTAATTGCTCAGACATAATGATGCAGGTTTGCAACTGGGGGGTGCCAAAATCGGCTTATTATGATCATCACATTTTGGCTCGCTGAGTGTCCCCTTTTTTTTCCATAATCGCCATCTTCAAGTGCAATCATCGCCTCCTTCCTGAGCAATTCGCACAAGAGATCGAGATCGGGCATTACTCACCTCCCCACACATTCCTGAATTCGGTTCATATCGTTAATTGTTGTATCAAAACTACGCGCTTCAATACCCAACTCCGGATCAATGTGGGCGGCTGTCAGGGTTTGACAACGACTTTTCCGACTCCTGCCATCCAATTTAATTAAAGTCTCTTCAGCGATATAGACTTTAATATTATCGGCTGAAATCAGTTCATTTATGTGATAATCCTCTGCTTCAGCGATTTGTTTTAGATAAGGTTTATCATGATTCAGCATGATCAGCGTGTTCAATTCTTTGACAATATAATCGCTGTGGGTGTTTGAGCTTCTTGCAAAACTTCCAAAATATTTTTTACTTGATGAACATTTTTTATAACTCATTGATTTTTAAAAGTATTTTAAACTAAACTGATTTTATTAAAAACCAATGAGTTAAATACAAAAATTGATCGTCGTATATTTCATGTCATGCCAGCATTGTTATGTTGAAATATTAGCGTAAAAACTTTGTCGTAAAATTCAAAAATGATTAATTTAGAATATCTTGTTATCAATGATTAATAACCTGGGAAGGCATTCTTTCATTATGATCTAGCCAATATTGTTTTGGACTTTTCCCAAGCCTTTGACAATCCTTGACTAAACAATCATTGAGATATTGTAACTGAATTTGAGCATGTTGTCGATTAGAAAGTTGATTATCAACAATATCAAGTACACCATCTAACCCTCTTTCACAGATAACCCAACCTTCAGGCATTTGTTCTGTAATAAATTCTCTTCCTAAAATTTTCATGATTTTTTCCTCCACCGTTTGATTTTGCAGTCAAAGTTTGGTAGCAACTTATGCGTCTTTATACTATATAATTATAGCAGTATTTATACCAGACGCTTTTAATCGGATTACTCAAAAATATCGTTTAAATTATAATTATTAATTATTAATTAATTAACAATTAATGTGCGTTGTACGCTTATATTTCCTTCTGGAAAATTTTTTTAATTTTTTTTGCTTAATAAAACAATTAGTTAAAAACTTTTTTCGATTATTATAATATTAGCACTTGCTAATATTATAATAATCTGATATTATAAAACCATTGTTTCAGCTGCTTAGAATATTTGTCGCTTTTTTAACCTGTCACCGTTTATATTTCTCTTAAGGATTCAATTGTTTATGAGATAAACTTGATTGAAAATTGATTGAAAAAATGTAACTACTCAGGGCAACCATAAAGGATTGCCCCTAACAATATTCATAAATCGAGTGAC
>JAGLHR010000145.1 GCA_023143415.1 Thiomargarita sp.
GGGCAGTAATATGGATCGTTTAACTGATAAAGCCATCAAGCAAATTAAGGAAAAAAATTATGGTGAACGCTTTTTGAATGATTCGCGCCCGCGAGTGGTTTTGGGTGTCGGATTTACGGGTAAAGAAATTGGGTATAAAAAAGTGCTCTGAAAAACTTTCGCTTCCAAAGCTGAAGCGTTTTTTCTCGTTCCCAACGTCTTCGTTGGGAATGCCTTCCGTGACGCTCTGCGTCACTCCTTAATAACTGATTATGAATTATGAAAAAATTACCTCTCGGTATTCAAACCTTTTCCGAAATGATCAAAGAAGGGTATCTGTATATTGATAAAACCCAAAAAATGGCCGAATTGTTGCAGGCGGGCAAATACCTATTTCTTTCACGCCCTCGCCGTTTCGGAAAATCTTTGCTGGTTTCGACCTTATCTGAAATATTTTCAGGCAATCAAGCCCTATTTCAAGGATTGTATATCTATGATAAGATTGACTGGCAGTCTTATCCGGTTATTGTGATTGATTTCAACCATATTTCATACACGACTGACGAAGTATTTAGAGCCTCATTATTATCCTTTTTAGATCATATTGCCGCAGAATATGACATTGTCCTTTCAAACCGCTTCATTAAAGACAAATTTTTCGAGTTAATTAAAAAGATTTCGATAAAAACTCAACAAAAAGTGGTGATTCTCATAGATGAATATGATAAACCCATTGTCGATTATATTGATGATATTGAAAGGGCGACTAAAAACCGTGAAATTCTTAAAGAGTTTTTTGGTGTTTTGAAATCTTCTGACGCTTTTCTACGTTTTGTGTTCTTAACTGGCGTGTCGAAATTTTCTCGTGTGTCAATTTTTTCTGACTTAAATCAAATACGGGATATTACCTTCTCGAAACAATTTGTCACATTGTTAGGCTACACACAAACCGAATTGGAAAGTCATTTTGATGATTATATTCAAACGCTTTGTTTTGAGTTAGGAATCAAGAAGGCACCGTTGTTGACTCAAATCAAGACTTGGTATAACGGCTATTCATGGAATGCGAAAGACAGGGTGTATAATCCGTTTTCAATTCTCAATTTGTTTGCTGAACAACAATTTGACAATTATTGGTTCGCCAGTGGAACGCCAACTTTTTTGATGAAGTTAATCAAAAAAACCGCACTTGATGTGACTCTGCTTGAAAACCAAACCGTTTCAAAGATTG
>JAGLHR010000146.1 GCA_023143415.1 Thiomargarita sp.
TCAAAACGCCGTTCAACCTGTTCAAATCGCTCTTCAACCAATTCAATGCGCCGTTCAACCTGTTCAAATCGCCGATGCATATTTTCATGGAGCAATTTGACTTCTTCAAACAAACGGGCAAATTCATTCCGACTGGGAAATTGTTGAGCGATGATGCCCTCAATGGTTGTTACAATTTCAGGTTCTTGACGCAATATTTGCGGCAAAATCTGAATAAGATAACTTTGTATTTGATTTAAATCTTTTTCAGCGAGCATATTAACCTCCAAAAAATGTGAATTCTACGATAAACTGCAATTCCTCTATATAGCATTTACCCTTTGCGTAAACGACATATAGAAAAATAATGTCACGAAAAACCTCCGAGGTTTTGGAAACCTCAGAGGTTTCGCTCCAAACAGTGTTTGCCCTTTTTTTGTATTTAACGCAAAAGCGAGTATTATAATACAACAAATTGACGAAATAATCAAGTCTTATGAAGAGAAATAAGAACCCAAAGACTTCGCTTGCGCCGCTGCATTACCAATATAAGTCGCGGGCATTAAATCAAGTAAACGGCTTTTTTCATCTTCTGGAATCGGTAAACCGGTAATAAACGTTTGCAGACGCGCTTGATCGATGCCCTGCCCTCGCGTCAAATCCTTCAACTTCTCATAAGCCTGCTCTACCCCATAGCGGCGCATCACCGTTTGTATTGGCTCTGCCAATATTTCCCAAGCGTGATTAATATCCGCCTCAATCACAGCATGATTCACTTCCAATTTACCCAATCCTTTCAGACAAGATTCATAAGCAATTAAGCTATGCCCTATACCCACACCAAGATTGCGTAATACTGTAGAATCCGTTAAATCCCGCTGCCAACGAGAAATCGGCAATTTTGTCGCCAAATGATTAAATAAAGCATTCGCAATCCCTAAATTGCCCTCCGCATTTTCAAAATCAATCGGATTGACTTTATGGGGCATCGTAGATGAGCCGATTTCTCCCGCAATGGTTTTTTGTTTGAAATAGCCCAGCGAAATATAACGCCAGGTATCACGACAAAAATCAATGAGTATTGTGTTAAAACGGGCTAACGCATCAAATAATTCTGCGATATAATCATGGGGTTCAATTTGGGTGGTTAGCGGATTCCATTCTAAATCCAATTGAGTGACAAACTGTTGCGCGATGTTCGCCCAATCCAAATCAGGATAAGCGGCTAAATGTGCATTATAATTGCCCACCGCCCCATTGAATTTACCCATTAATCGCACTTGCCCCACTTGCTCACGTTGTCGGTGCAAGCGATAAGCCACATTTGCAAATTCTTTGCCCAATGTCGTCGGAGAAGCAGGTTGCCCATGTGTGCGTGACAGCATCGGCGTTTCTGCATATTGTTCCGCTAACTCAGTCAGGGCAGTTAGCACCGATTCCATTTTGGGCATTATTATTTTTTGACGCGCTTCACGTAACATCAATGAATAAGCTAAATTATTAATATCCTCGGAAGTACAAGCAAAGTGAATAAATTCACTGACTGCCATTAATTCTGGAAGGGCAGCGAACTTTTCCCGGATAAAATATTCCACTGCCTTGACATCATGATTAGTAGTCCGTTCAATGTCTTTAACCCGTTGCGCGTCTTCAACGGAAAAATGTTCAATGAGCGCGTTTAACAAACCCTGAGCATCATTACTCAATACAGGTACTTCGACAATCTCTGGTTGAGCGGATAGAAATTGCAACCAGCGAATTTCGACAAATACCCGATAACGAATCAAACCAAATTCGCTAAAAATAGGGCGTAAATCAAGAACTTTATTGCCATAACGTCCATCAACGGGAGAAATGGCAGTGAGTGTTGAAAGCATTTTTTGAATATCCTATTAGTTAAGTTTAAGAATGCGAATGATTGAAAATTTGGAGTCCAAATCTTCAGCTTTGGGCGTTTTTTGGAGTCCAACGCTTCAGCTTTGGGCGTTTTTTGGAGTCCAACGCTTCAGCGTTACTCAGTTAAGCCAGGGCGAACACGCAGGTTCGCCCCTACATAGCCAGGCGAACACGCAGGTTCGCCCCTACATCGCATTTTTCGCTTTGGTTAAATACAAAAAAGGGCAAACACACAGATTTGCCCAGATGAGTGATGTATTAGAAAAATGCGATATTTATAAAATCAATTATAGACGTTCAGATCATTATTTATCTGAAAAATGAGAGTTAAAATCAAATATCATATTATAATTGCCATTTTTAGCTATTAAAAGATTCAGATAGACTGAATTATATTCATTTTCAAAACAGATTGATATTCTTTTTAATTATGCTAAAACAATTATTTATTAATATAATAGTACTCAGGTACGATATTAAGAACTTACGTTAATGAGGCACTACCTGAGTCTTTACGGATAATATCATTATTGATAATCACTCTGTTCGAGAAATACCCAATGTTATGCAAAAAACAATTCTATTCTTAGCCGCTAATCCTAAAAAAACCTCTCAATTAGATTTAAAACAAGAAGTTGAGAAGATTGAAAATGAATTACAGCGTTTAAAACGCCATGAACCATTTCTGTTTAAACAGCAATGGGCAACGACGCAAGAGGCACTACGCCATGCCCTATTAGATCATAAACCGGATATGATCCATTTTTCCGGACATGGAGCAGGGCAAGCAGGTATTCTGTTGGAAGACGAGGCTGGTGAAAGCCAATTAGTTGACGGTGAAACGCTGGCGCATTTTTTTGAGCCTGCTCAGATTGAGTGTGTCATTTTGAACGCCTGTTTTAGTGCTTTGCAAGCGAGTCACATTGTGAAATATGTGGATTTTGTGATTGGGATGAATCAGCCCATTCAGGATAAAGCGGCGATTCAGTTTGCCTCTGGATTTTATGATGCGTTGGCGGCGGGGGAGTCGATTCCGTCTGCTTTTAAATCAGGGCGCACGAATATTCAGGCGACAATGCAGGATGCGGAGGAACATTTAAAACCTGTTTTAAAACAACGCTTTGTTAATACGCATTGGTTGATGCCGATACCGGAAAATCGCTTTTTTACAGGGCGAAAAGCGTTATTGCATCAATTACAAGACAATTTACATTTTCGACAAGTCGCTGCTTTGAGTGGTATGGGAGGCGTAGGCAAAACCCAAACGGCAGCGCATTATGCCCGGTTGCATCGCCATGAATATCGGGCAATATTCTGGTGTTTTGCGGATACGGTGGCTTCGTTAAATTTGGGTTTGGTGGCGATAGCACGTCTTTTAGATTTACCAGAAAAAAACGCCACTGAGGAAAAAATCATCATCGCTGCGGTTAAGGATTGGTTAGCGACGCATAGCCATTGGTTGTTGATTCTGGATAATGCGGATGAGGTGAAAATAGTTGGTGAATTGACGGCATTAGCAAAGGGAGAGGCGCAGCATATTCTGTTGACGACTCGCGCCCAAATGACGGAGCCTTATGCTTCAGCGGTGGCGATTCATCAAATGTCACGGAATGAGGGGATTTTTTTTCTGTTGCGCCGTGCTTTGGATAAACCGCGTGATGAAATTGGGGTTATACGGGATTATAAGCTTTCTGATAAAATCTCTGCCGGAAAATTGATTGATAAACTGGGGGTGTTGCCGTTGGCGTTGGATCAGGCGGGGGCTTATATTCGGGAGACGCAATGTGGTTTGGCGGGCTATTTGGAACGTTATGAGACACACGGATACGAATTGTTACGGGAGCGGGGTACTTTATTAAGCGATCAGGATCATCCCGAATCGGTGGCGATTACTTGGTTATTGTCGTTTGAGAAAATTACGGCGGCTAATCCAATGGCGATTGAGGTATTACGTCTCTGTGCGTTTTTGCATCCCGATAGTATTCCAGAGGAAGTTTTTCAAGACTTGGACGTTTTGGAATTAGATAAAGCGTTAAAGGTGATTTTGCACTATTCTTTTCTCCAGCGTAACCCAAAAACAAAGATTTTGACGATTCATCGGTTGGTGCAGACTATCTTACGCTATGAAATGGATGAGGCGACGCAACGAGATTGGGCGGAAAAGGCGGTGCGTGCGGTGGATAGTGTTTTTCCTACAGGGCTTACTGATATTTCAAAATGGTCAACTTGTGAACGTTTATTGCCCTGCGCCCAAACTTGTGTGGAGTTGATTGAAGAATGGGAACTGGAATTTGAAGAAGCTGGGCTTTTATTGAGTCAAATTGCTGATTATTTATACCATCGTAAAGCAGATTATGATTCAACAAAGCTGTTGTTAGAACGCTCTTTAGCTATCCGTGAAAAAGTCTTTGGCAAAGAACATCCAGACGTAGCAGAAAGCCTTAACAACTTAGCAGAATTACATAGAGTTCAAGGCAACTATGACCAAGCCAAGCCCTTGTATGAAAGGGCTTTAGCTATTTTTGAAAAAGTTCATGGTCAAGAACATCCAAGCATTGCAACTAGCCTTAACAACTTAGCATTATTGC
>JAGLHR010000147.1 GCA_023143415.1 Thiomargarita sp.
GACTACCAAATTTTAATAAGATACATTAAAGTCTTGCTTTATTTCATTGCAAGTGGGAAAATTTCTCTTAAAGTTTTTTTAAAGAAACTTTAGCCTCGAAGTGAGTAGGTTGTTTTTGGTATTAATTATATTTTTTCTTTGTACAGGACATTTTTTATTGTTAGAATCAGAATTTTCAGAATATTCGAGGCTAAAGTTTTTCTTTAAAAAACTTTAGCCTCGAATAGAATTTTCAGAATTAAAAAATAAGTGAGTTTTCATTTCGAGGTTTAAGTTTTTCTTCAAAAAACTTAAACCTCGAAAACATAAAAGGTTTTAAATTCTGTTAATTCTTAAATTCTTAAATTCTGATTCTAACCATGTAAAGTGATTTAAATCAATGAATTATAAAAAATTGTCCTGTACAAAGATATTTTTTGATAATTTATAATTTTCACCTGTTTTCTACTTACTTACTCTGTACAGAGAAATTATCGTTCTTTTTATTTGTAAGTAAAAATGATGGAGTACTTAATGCGAAAAAAATCTATTTTCTCAATCGCCACCATACTTTTATTGATTTCAATACAAAGTATTGCGGCTTCCAAAGATGATTTGGCGACGAGCTGCGAAGATACGCTTGATCTGAAAAAAATGACGACTTGTGCTGAGAAGGTTTACAAAACGTCTAATAAGCAGCTTGAGAAACAGTATCAAAATGTGAGGAAATTGCTTCATTCTAAATCGGAAAAGTGGCTACTCCAGAAAGCGTACACCAAGTGGAAAACCTTTCGTGAAAGTTATTGTCATTTTGCGACTTATGCGATCCGAAAGGAACCTGGTTTCTCCTTTCATAAGCATGATTGCCTTGATCGCGTCACTAAGCAATACATCGAAATTTTGGAGAAGTATGTAGAAGATTTGGATGTTTAGTAAAATGGTGAAACCCACCAAAAATGGTGGGTTGAGCGTTCGCTCTACCTACTTGTTAATATTAAAATAAATTAAATCAATGAATTACAATACGAATTGATTTTTTTTAGGTTTAAGAAATCCGATTTTTTGAAAAAAATCGGATTTCTAAGCTCGAAAAAGCGAGGTTTGCAAGAGGCTCATCATAATGATTTCAATCAGCCATGTAAAACTCTAATCATGGATGAGGAGAAATAATTTAATAGGAACAGAGTAAAATTAAATATTATCATTTTGGAAAATTATTAAGATTAAAAAATCAACATGCAAAAATACATCACTGTTGGTAGGTGGATGTCAAAACAAGAGTATGACAAAATGATCAAGTTCAAGAAAGTTTTTGCGGAACCACTTATGTTGCCAATCCGGCAAAAGCAGAAGCATTTATGAAACAAACACCTCTGTACAGTTATTATGTTGAATTTGATGTGCGACTTTCTTATGTTCAGCCTACATCCGATGAAGGTTGGGCAAAAATTATTGGACCAAATAGCGTTCAAGGACGTTTAGCAAAAAGAAAAGGTTTACCCATACCAGAAATGCCTGCTGCTATAAATATTCACCATAAAGCAACTAAACTGGGATAAAATAATGCTTAAAGAATTTGAAAAATGGTTGACTGAAAAAGAATCCTTTTTACGTCAGCAAGGATTTACCATAGTTTCACATTCTCCAACTGACATTAATAAACCGAGTATTTGTGTCAATATGGATTCGGTGGACTACATGGGACGTATTGTTATGTGGAACACCGGGGAATGTCAAATTGAAATTGTGAATATAGAAACAGAAGAAACTCTCCTAGATAATTACAGGGTTGTTTCGACATCATCGGAATTTGATAACGTGTTTAGTCCGTTTTTTGAAAAATGAAAAATTCATTTTGAAAGTGCCTTAATAGAGGATGAAAAATTATATTAATTTAAATTTGGTCATTTAACTATCAGACTGGTAACCGATTTTTACAGTATCAGAAAAAGCGAAAAGAAATCTTCAGAAGAAGATTTTTTTTATTTTAAGGAACAGAAGGATATGCTTTTCTTTCTCTCGAAAAACAAATTACTACAATTAAATTCACGTTACACATCTGAAGAACTTTTGAATGATGCTTTAATATCTTGTGTAGGAAAAGTCATTGTTCGTTGAAAATGCTTGAGGCGTTAAGAATTTTTAAGGAGCGTGCATGAAATAACTAGGCAACCATAAAGGATTGCCCCTACATCATATCAAGTTTCGTAGGGGTAATCCCTTGTGGTTACCCTAAAGTGGTCGAAGTTATTTCAGGCACGTTCCTAAGTGAAATGTTGTCTGAACGGTTTCATGTCTCACCGGCGATGTTTCTCTAGCGAGCGTAGAGCGACACCTGATAATTGAGAAAAATGGTGCCACTTCGCTCCTACCCACCTACTAAATTGAGTCATTAATGAAAAAACAACCTTTTGAAGTCACCTGTGCTATTCCAAGATCAGGTAGAACCTTTGAAAATTTTTTAACCCATTTAAAAAAACTTGGTGTTAATAAAATAGAGATAGATAAAATCTTAGAAATATCCAAAAAAAGTAAATCCGTCAGCAATGTTGATTTTAAAGAAGCGTCCAAATTTCTCCAATATGCAACAGAACAAATTCCCTGTTTTGGCTTATTTGTTGATCGTAAACGCAAAAATCGCCCTTATCGCGTCGGTTTTTTAGGATATGAATGGATAATAGATGATGTTTGTATCCGAATAGAAGGGGAAGAACCTCATAATGGTTCATCCTTAATTAGACTAGATGAAATAGACTGTGCTGTGGTTGGATTAGATGAGCTTTTAACGATGACACAACATCACTTACGTAATCCCACTTTAGTCACAAAATGGGGAATGTATAATTACAACATAGAAAAACCGACAGATATACGCATCGCCGGTTCTGCACAATTAACCCGCTATAATTCCATATTAGGGCAAGATGTTCAAGACATGGTTGGATTTTTCTTGATTTCTAAGCCCAAAACTTCCAAATCACATTCTTCAAAAACACACGAACCCAAATATCCCAGTGATTTCTTAACCCATTTATCAGAAAATGGACAACGCATTTTTGTGAAAGGACGATATACAGGAATTGTCAGCACCGCCTATCCCAACCTTAAAATCATCTCCGTCGAAGATGTCGAAGATGCCGTTATGCAAGCGGAGGCGGGCAGTGTGGGACTTGAAATTGTTCAAACGGGCAATACGCTTAGAAGAAAAGGGCTCATTTTACATGCCGCGCCTTTATTTTTATCAGAAAGTCTTTATGTTGTTGATTATCAAAGATATTTAAAAAATTATTCCGTTCAAAAGTTCATCCAAAGTTTGAATCCCATAGGCTATTTTGATGAGACACATATTAAACATTTTGCGTTTTGGTATATTGCCCTAGAGAAAAATATGGGAGAATTATGGATTAATAAACCTCCCATCACCGAACTTTTTTGTGATCAAAATGATCTTGAAAATGGTTTACGCCCTTATCGACTCCAAACCCGTTATTGGAAACCTCATGATGTTTATAAGCAAAGTGAAGCGATAGCGCAGGTTGAAGAAGCGAAAAAAAAATTACAAGGCTATTACGAAACGTATAAATGAAGACTCTCAGGCATAAAGTTCAGTTGATTGCCACGTTGACTGTAGGAGTTTTAAAATATGAAAAAATCAATTTTTAAGGAAGGTAAGAAATATACATTTAGCGATTATTTTGAAATGAATAATCCGACGGAAGAAATAGTTGGAGAATTTGGGTATTCTTTTTCTTATGAAGTCATTAATCTTCCTCAATCAACTGATTATAATATTGCTGATATTAAAAAACTTCAGGAAACTTACTATCAAATTTTCCCCAAAATTTCTCTCAATTCAGAATTCGCTAAAAGAGAATTTTTGATTGCCCCAATTTTGACTGAAATCGTTAAAAATACCGATTCTAAAATCAATGTCGAGTATGCTATAGAAGTTGATGAAAAATTAAGTGGTTCGCTTGATTATCTGATACGCTCCAATCAAGAATTGCTTGTTATAGAAGCAAAAAAAGGGGATTTAGATAAAGGCTTCAATCAGTTATCAGCACAATTAATTGCGTTGGATAAATATGAGGAAAGTGATTTTAGCCATATTTTATATGGTGCGATAACAATAGGTGAAGTTTGGAAATTTGCTATTCTCAATCGAACTGAAAAAAAGATTCTGAAAGATATTAATAGCTATACCATCCCTGCTGAGGTAGAAAAAGTGTTTTCCATATTAATGGGGATTCTGGGTGGAATGGTGAATGGTGAATGATGAATGGTTTTCGAGGTTTTAGTTTTTCTTCAAAAAACGAAAACCTCGAATGCTACTACAATCACATAATACGCTGGTTTTTTGATCTGTTAATAGCATTGACGCTGGAGCGTAGGAACTCGAAAGTCTAAAATGGACTCCAAACGAGGATTTGTAGTATTATTAAATAGGTGGATCACCATTTTTGTCAGAGATTTGGTTAATAGGATTAACTTTTATGTCAATTAAAGCAATTTCTCTCGCTTTAATACTAAGGGTTGAATCCGCATTGCTCATAAGAGCAGCTTGTGTTCCCCCAGAACAGATCACAGTGAATATCACCGTCAAACAAGTTTTTTTAATAATTGGGTACATTTTTATTCCCCCTTTTCTATCATTTGGTTTTTGGAAAACTATTGATAAAAAAACATGCAATAGTAATGCCAATTATTTAAAATAATAGAAAAATAGGGTAAAAAATTAATGCGCCCTGTCACAATTTGAAGTTTCAATTTGTAGAAAAGCTGAAACCTCAGAATCACTCACAATTTATCATGTCAAAAAATTCATCTCCCTTACTTGATTGGAATAACATCGACACCGTTTTTTTGGATATGGACGGCACCTTGTTGGATCTCAATTACGATAATCAATTTTGGCGCAAATACTTGCCACAATGTTATGCAGATCAAAACGCGCTCTCCCTTGAAACGGCTACAAACAATTTATTAAATAACTATGAAGATGTGATGGGTACATTGGAATGGTATTCTGTTGATTATTGGAGCGCAAAATTGGATATGGATGTTGGTGCGCTCAAGGCAGAATTGGCGCATTTAATTGCAATTCATCCCCATGTCAGCGAATTTTTACAGAAGCTGCACCAACAGAATAAACGAGTGGTACTTGTCACCAATGCTCATCACAAAAGTTTATCTCTGAAAATGCAGCATACCCAGTTGGCTGATAATTTTGATCGTATCGTATGCGCCCATGATCTTGATTTACCAAAAGAAGATGGTAGATTTTGGGAAAAATTACAGGCGATTGAGCCATTTAATGTGGCACATACTTTATTAATTGATGACTCTTTACCTGTTTTACGATCTGCCGCTAACTATGGCATTACATATTTACTCGACATTTACCAACCCGATTCTCAATCGCCACCTAAAGAGATTGCTGAGTTCAAAATGATTCGTAGTTTTCGTGAAATCATGCCCGATTAGGAACGTGCCTGAAATCACTTCGACTTAGGGTAACCACAAGGGATTACCCCTACGAAACTTGATATGATGTAGGGGCAAATCCTTTATGGTTGCCCTAGTTATTTCATGCACGTTCCTTAAACTTCCTTCCGCAAATGGTTTTCCAATAAATGGATAGTAAACTCTTCTATCTCATCAAATCTGGGTTTATTGGGCAAATCAGACTTTTCGGTGGCGATGTCTATTTCAGCCTCCACTTGATCGGCATAATCAAGCACTTCTTTTATCGTCCATTTGCCCTGTTTAATATCCAAGATGGTGCTTTTATAAGACAATGGAAATGCTATTTCGCCTGTGCAAATTAACTCTTTGCCCTCCAATAAGAGCCGAATCAGGTGAGAGGCAAATTTGGTATCATAACCATGTTTCGTGATCAGATTTTTTCGATTGCCCACTTTACTCAGCCGCTCTTCAATCATACCAACGGCTTTTTTAACATAAATGCCCTTTTGCAAATTCAAGTCACCAACCACACAGTAATCAGGGGTAAATTTAAGAAAGGGCAAAAACTTGTCTTTCAATTCAATTAAAAGTGCCTTCTGCTCTGCATAATCTTTTAAATAGTTAAAAGCACTGCTTAACTCATGGAATTTATCAGTGCGAATAACCATTTTGTGTTTTTGAGAAAAAGCATAGCCTTTGAATTTTTTGACAAGCCCTTTATGAGGAAATTTAAAACGCTCATCCAACAAAGCCCGCCCAGCTTCGTTGATGAAGACAATGTTTTCCTGATTAACAAAAAGCTGTTCAATAATATTTGGGTTATTATCCATAGCCAACTTGACGAATTTTCTCAATTCATATAACTTACGATCAATGGCATTTTTAGTATTTTTACCCGCCTGATTTTTGTCAACAACAGACAGATTAACCTCTTCAACCCTTTGAAAACCAAAGACAAATTCTTTAATCGGCAAAAAAACACCCGAATAATCAATATCTGATTTTGGTGTATTTGTGCCATATAAATAAGAACCCACAGTAATTTCAAGGATTTTGTTATCTTCAGCGATTTGAGTTAAATTCATTTTAATTAATAATTCACCATTAATAATTCACCATTAATAATTCACCATTCATCATTTTCATGACTAAAAATCGTACCTCTCTGCCAATAGGTTATCAATTACAAAAGTTCCGCATTCAATCCATTCTTGGGCAGAATAGTTTTAGCATCACTTACCTTGCTCAAAACCCAAAAATCAAATTCAAGGTAGCGATAAAAGAATATTTTCCAGATAAATTGGCTATCCGAGAACAGAATTACCGCATCCAGCCAAAATCTCAACAAGATGAAGAACATTTTAATTGGGGTTTAGAACAATTTATCAAAGAAGGGCAAATACTTACAGCTGTTCTACATCCTAACATTGTGCGTGTATTATCTTATTTTGAAATACATCACACCGCCTACATTGTTATGGAATATGAACAAGGGCAAAGTCTATCAAATTTCTTAAAAAAGGGTAAGACGATCAGTGAAGCGAAAATAATGGCTTTTCTGCCACCGCTATTATCCGCTTTACAAACGATACATGAAGCCGGAATCATACATCAAGATATTAAGCCGGATAATATCTACTTACGTCGTAAAGATCGCACTCCCATTTTACTTGATTTTGGTATGGCACGTTATGCCTTAGCACACCGTTGTCGCCACGTCACAAGGATTGTCAACCCAGGTTACGCGCCACTTGAACAATATCAATTCAAAAGTAACACAGGACCTTGGACAGATATTTACGCGCTCGGTGCCATATTATATCGCGCAGTTTGCGGTGAAATACCTGTCAAAGCACCAGCACGAGTTCATGCCATTAAACAAGATGAAAAAGACCCTTTACTTGCCACACTAAAAATCGCTCAAAATCACTATTCTGAAGATTTATTGCTGGGCATTGATTGGTCATTGAAAGTGGCTATAGAAGATCGTCCCCAAACGGTTTCGCAATGGCTTAATGTGTGGCGTAATAACAACAAGGTGTTGAATTTAAAAGGATTAAATAAAATTTTCCTTAAAGAACAGGTTTCACAGATTGTTGAGACAAAACCTCCCAAATCTCAATTTCCAAAATCAATAGTTTCATCGCTTAAACGATTCAAAGGATGGGCGGCTATTATTGTAGCAATTGGCTTATTAACTGGGGGCTATGTCTTTTATACACAGCGTTTAACACAGTTACAAGAGCAACATACCCTAGAATTACAAAGAGTGCAGCAGCAAAAGGTACAATTACAAATAGTACGTTTACAATCCAGCCAAAAAGTGCTTGAGAAGACACAGCAACAACTTGAAGAAATTCAAAAGGCAAGAGAAACTGAACAACAGCAGTTAGGAGAATTACAATCCGAAAAAGCAGCCCTACAACAGAAACTTGAAAATACACAAAGGCAATTTTACTTCTCCCAAAAGCTCAGAAAAAAAGTGAATATAAAAGAAGCGCGAACCGGTGACATCATTCGTGATCGTTTACAAGAAAATTGCTATGCTCCTGAAATGGTATTGCTTCCAGCAGGACAATTTCGTATGGGGACTTTTCAAGAACGGGGTAATGAACAACCCGTGCATTGGGTTTCTATAAAAAGCGTTGCGATGGGACGCTATGAAGTCACATTTGCAGAATATGACTACTTTGCAGACAAAACAGGAAGAAAAAAGCCTTCTGATGAAGGTTGGGGACGGGATAATCGACCCGTAATTAACGTATCTTGGGAAGATGCAACGGCTTATGCGACATGGCTCACCCAACAAACGGGGCAAACTTATCGCCTGCCAACAGAAGCAGAATGGGAATACGCCGCACGGGCTGGTACGATGACTCAATACTGGTGGGGTAATGAAATTGGCTCTAACCTTGCCCACTGTAAAGGTTGTAGTAATCAATGGGAACAAAAAACAGCCTTGGTAGGTTCTTTTGATGCCAATCCTTTTGGTTTACATGATATGGGCGGTAATGTTCGGGAATGGACTTGCTCAGAATATGAAGAAAAATATAATGGCAAAGAACAACATTGTCATTCATCCAAACAAAGCAGCTACCGTGTAGAGCGTGGAGGTTCTTGGCTTAATAATCCTTGGAGTGTGCGTGTTACCGCACGTATTGGAAATACACCCACCGGGCGTTATACCAATGTCGGTTTTCGCTTGGTAAAACAATAACTTTTTCCCTCCAACGCGAGACCTGACAGGTTTCAAAAACCTGTCAGGTCTTTAACGAACGCGAGACCTGACAGGTTTCAAAAACCTGTCAGGTCTTTAACGAACGCTTCCACTTTGGACTAAAACGACCGCCGCCTAACCAAATAACCCCCTTCGTTACCAAACCTGCTACCACCGCAGTATGTAGGCCGTTGCACAGTCCTTTTATTGCCCACCTTCCTCATTAAAAAAGTGGTGTGGTGGGCAACCACGTTGCCCACCCTACATGGCTACATGGCTGGTTCACAACGCACCAGCGTGGAAACGAGAAAAAGCCTTGGAGTCCAAACCTTTAGATTTGGAAGTATGTAGGCCGTTGCACAGTCCTTTTATTGCCCACCTTCCTCATTAAAAAAGTGGTGTGCCGTTGCACCAAAAAGACGTTGCCCACCCTACATGGCTTGCTAATAGTGGAATCTCGCTTGGAGAAAGTCAATTTGTTCATCATACACTCTGTAAACAATACGATGTTCTTGGGTAAGCCGCCGTGACCAGGTATTTGATTCTAAGTGTTTAAGCGGTTCTGGTTTACCTATTCCGGTAAAAGGATCACGCATAATTGCTTCTACCAATTTAAAAGCACGGAGAGCCATTTTACGATCAGTCGCCACCCAATAAGTCAAGTCTTCCCTAAATTGCGAGGTGAATACCGCATTTCTATTTGACATTGACATTATCCCAATAACGCTTGATGTAATTCACTAACGCTTTGAGGTTTAAGCGTTTTCTGGTTAGATTCTTGTAATGCCGTTAGCAGACGAATCGCATTTTTTGGCGAACTCAATAAATGAGCCGTTTCCATCAAACTCTCTAATTCATCGGCTGCAATTAGGGCAACATTTTCACTGTTAGGACGATTAATAATAACCACATCCCGATCATCAACGACTTGATCACAAAGTTTAGCCAGATTGACACTCGCCTGAGTCAAATTAGTGCTATCGTATATCATAAGAAACTCCTGAGTTTGTAAAATGAGTACAACGAATTATGGGGATAAACGAATTGTAATACTATAAATAAAGTACAACGCAGAGCGTTGTGGAAGGCATTCCCAAACAGAAAACAGAGTAGTTTGGGAACGAGAATATAAAAATGTAGGGTGGGTAGGAACGAAGTGGAAACCCACCATTCTTCTACTCAGTATGTAGTATGTAGGCCGTTGCACAGTCCTTTT
>JAGLHR010000148.1 GCA_023143415.1 Thiomargarita sp.
CTGAAGCGTTGGACTCCAAAAAACATATTAAAAATCTCAAAGATGGGAAGAATATTTAGCCGCGATCCGTATCGCCTCGCTCATTCCAATCTCACTCGCCACCCCTTTTCCTGCAATATCTAAAGCCGCACCATGAGTCACCGAAGTTCTTACAAAGGGCAAGCCATTGGTAATCGCAATTGTCCTTTCAAAATCTAAGGTTTTTGCAACAACATAACCTTGATCATGATGGAGCGATAAAACCGCATTATAGTGTCCCTGTAAAGCCTTGTGAAAGAGTGAATCCGTGTTAATCGGTCCCACAACATTATATCCGCGTACCTGTGCCTCTCGCACAGCTGGTTCAATAAACTTGATTTCTTCATCGCCGAATAAACCTTTTTCGCCACCATGCGGATTCAGCGTCGCCACAGCTAAAGCACCTGTTTCAAGTCCTAATTTTTTCATGGCTTCAATGCAACGCATAATCCTATTAAACACCCGCTCCTGAGTGACTAAATCACAGGCTTGACGTAATGACACATCACGCGATAGGAAAAAAATCCTAATGCCCTTGACTTCAAGCATCGTCAGCAAATCAGTCGTTTGAGTCAACGCCGCTAATATTTTTGTCTGACCAACCTGTTCAATTCCAGCCTCCTGAATTGCCCATTTATTAATAGGAGCATTAGCAATCGCATTGACTTGTTTAGCGTTCACTAAATTAACCGCCTTTTCAAGGTAGTCAAAAGCCGCTTGTCCACACATTGCTTGAACAACGCCCATTTCCAGTTTCGACATGACGACATTTTGCAGATCAATTAAATCAATCGTATTCGGTTGATATGCCCCTTGCCAAGGTATTTCAATCACATTCACCTTTGCGGCAACATTATCACAAAGGCTTAATACGTTCTCTACCACATTTTTGTCCCCAACCACCAAGGGACGACAAACATCATACAATTGGGGATTGCATAACGATTTGACAACAACTTCAGGACCAATCCCGGCTGGATCACCGAGTGTAATAGCAATAATAGGTTTTTCCATAAGATTAATTGATAATGCGAATTAAGATGATAATAAATGTAGTCCCACCTAGGAGGGCGGAAATTCCCGGACCATTTTAAAGGCAAAGAAATCCGATTTTTTGAAAAAATCGGATTTCTCGATGGCCTAAAGATTTCCGCCTCCAGCACCTAGTAGGAGCGAAGCTGCACCATTTCCCTAAAACATCAAGTGATATACTCAAATCACAATAATTATATCAAATTGAGAATGTCACCATTCATAATTCACCATTCATAATTCACCATTCATAATTCACCATTAAAAATCATGAATTACCCTGAAAATTTTGAGGTTATTGTTATCGGCGGTGGACATGCGGGTACTGAAGCCGCCCTCGCTGCCGCTCGCATGGGAATGCGTACCCTTTTACTGACGCATAATATTGAAACGTTAGGACAAATGTCCTGTAATCCTGCGATTGGGGGAATTGGTAAAGGGCATTTAGTCAAAGAAATAGACGCTTTAGGCGGTTTAATGGCACGCGCTGCTGATCACGCTGGCATTCAATTCCGTATTCTTAATGTCAGAAAAGGTCCCGCGGTTCGCGCCACTCGCGCTCAAATGGATCGGATTCTATATAAAGCAGTAGTACGGAAAGCCATTGAAACACAAGATCATTTAAAACTCTTTCAAGAAGCCGTTGATGATTTAATCATTGAAAATGAAAGCATTATTGGCGTTGTCACGCAATCTGGTATCCGCTTTTTCGCGCCAACAGTGGTATTGACGACGGGGACTTTTTTAGGTGGGCTAATTCATATTGGTTTAAATCACTATCAGGGGGGAAGGGCAGGTGAACCAGCAGCGAATGCGTTAGCGCAGCGTTTACGTGAATTACCCTTTCGTGTAAGCCGCCTTAAAACAGGAACGCCGCCCCGTTTAGACAGTCGGAGCCTAGATTATTCGGTGATGAATGCGCAACCGGGAGATGAGCCAGTCCCCATATTCTCCTATCAAGACATTGCCCACCCGCGCCAAGTGGTTTGTCATATTACGCACACCAATGCGCGTACCCATGAAATCATACACGCTGGATTAGATCGCTCTCCAATGTACACGGGCGTGATTGACAGTATTGGTCCCCGTTATTGCCCTTCCATTGAAGATAAAATCGTCCGATTCGCCGATAAAACCTCACATCAAATCTTTGTTGAGCCGGAAGGTTTAGAGACTTTTGAAGTTTATCCGAATGGCATTTCAACGAGTTTACCCTTTGATATTCAATTAGCATTGGTGCGTTCTATCAAAGGCTTTGAGAATGCTCATATCACGCGCCCTGGCTATGCGATTGAATATGATTTTTTTAATCCTATTGATTTAAAATCATCTTTGGAAACCAAGCACATGAATGCTTTGTTTTTTGCCGGGCA
>JAGLHR010000149.1 GCA_023143415.1 Thiomargarita sp.
TTATTCCGACTGACGAAAATATTTTGATGTAGGGGCAATCCCTTGTGGTTGCCCTGAGTAGTTACGAATTTTCATTAATTTTTAATTCTGAAAATTCAAAAATTCTGAAAATTCTGATTCTAACAATAAAAAATGTCCTGCACAACGTTTTGCAACTTATCTTCCTTCAAAATTGAAGCGTTGAACTCCAAAAAACGCTTTAGGAACGTGCCTGAAATAACTTCGACCACTTTTTTAGGGTAACCACAAGGGATTACCCCTACGATATCTCAATTGATGTAGGGGCAATCCTTTATGGTTGCCCTAGTTATTTCATGCACGTTCCTTAGCTTTGTATAACATTTTAAGTCTGGAATATGATAAAACATAACCGATTTTTTAATAAAAACATAATAAAATCAGTATTTTATGGTATTTTGTTCTGTCTTGTCAGTCTATCCTTATGGGCAGACAGTTTGCAACCCCAAGATATACCACCTCCTTTACAACCTTGGGTCAATTGGGTTTTACATGATGCCCAAGGATATACCTGTCCTCTTAATTATAACCAATCTTCCCCATCAATTACACCTATTGTTCAAAAAGGCAGTACCGTTTTTAACGATGGCGTAATAAAGGGAATTTGTCATTGGCCAACCTATTTAACAGTTAATGTCAAAGCGACGCAGGCTGATTTTATCCAGAAATGGCAAGTTTATGACGCTGGTTGGTTGGCTCTACCTGGTAATGCTAAACATTGGCCTCAACAGGTTCGGGTGAATGAAGCTGCCGCTATTGTTGCTGATCGTGGGGGAGTGCCAAGTGTATTTGCGCCCAAAGGTGAGTTGACAATACGTGGGCAATTTCACTTTTCACATCGCCCTGAATTTCTTAAAATTCCTATTAATACTGGGCTTATTGCTTTAAACATTAATGATAAGCCTGTGACGACTCCACGTTTTGATAGTCAGGGCCGTTTATGGCTACGTCAACGTGGTATGAATAGTCAGTCTGAAAAGGCGGTGGAAAACCGCTTGGATATGCGTGTTTATCGTCATATTATTGATGATAACCCTTTGCAAGTCACTACGCGCATTGAATTAGATGTCGCTGGTCGTCATCGCGAAGTTTTGCTTGGACCTGTTTTGTTGGAGAAGCATCAAGCGATGTCTTTTAAAAGTTCTTTACCTGCTCGCTTAGAAGCTGATGGTCGTTTGCGTTTACAGGTGCGTCCTGGTTCATGGACTTTAACTTTACAGACGCGCCAAGTGGGTGCTGTGAATCAATTAGAGTTGATCGCGTCTGAGGGGCAATGGGTTGATAAAGAAATGTGGGTATTTGAGGCGCGTAACGAATTGCGTTTAGTGGAAATTCGCGGCGTAGCTGCAATTGATCCTCAACAAACTGCTCTGCCTATTCAGTGGCGAAAATTTCCGGCTTATCAAATGCAGACAGGGGATGTTTTGAAAATAGTGGAAAAACGTCGGGGCGATCCTGATCCAGTGCCAGATCGATTAAGGCTAGATCGGCATTTTTGGTTAGATTTTGATGGTAAAGGTTATACGATACAGGATCACATTGGTGGTACGATGACGCGGGGTTGGCGTTTAGAAATGGCAGAGCCGACAGTATTAGGGCGCGTTGCCGTTAATAACAAAGATCAATTTATCACGCGCTTAAAAGAGGGCGGCAATACTGGCGTAGAAGTTCGACGCGGAGAAATTGATTTAATCGCAGATAGTCGTTTAGAAAATGCGTTGTCTGAGTTACCTGCTATTAGCTGGGCGCATGATTTTGACAATGTACAAGCGACATTGCATTTACCGCCAGGATGGCGTTTATTTCATGCCAAAGGCGTAGATTATGTCCCTGGCACTTGGCTCAAAAAATGGTCATCATTGCTGGATTTGTTCATTGTCCTGATTATGGCGGTGGCTGTCGGTAAATTATGGCATTGGGGCTGGGGCGTATTCACTCTAATAACAATGGTATTAATTTACCATGAAACAAAAGCACCGCATTTTGTGTGGTTAAATATTATTGCGTCTTTAGCCTTATTACGGGTATTACCCATACAAGGTTGGTTTAGGCGTTCTGTGCTTTTTTATCGCAATTTGAGTTTAATTGCCTTATTAATTATCGCGTTACCATTTATGATGCAGCAAGTGCGACAAAGCATTTATCCACAATTAGAACGTCCCAGGGCAACGCTTGGAACGAGTCCTTATTTAATGAAGGATAATCGCCTTCAAACAGATGTCGCTTCAGAAATGCGGCGGGAAGGAAAATGGGATATTGATGAAGAGTTTGCTGATCAGGTACAGCAAGCCTATCCTTCTGCGCCACGAGCAATTTACAAATCAAAAAAACAGTCCGAATATCGTTATCAAACAGGAAAATTCTCATCAAGGGGTAAA
This sequence comes from Thiomargarita sp., assembly GCA_023143415.1. Classification (GTDB taxonomy): domain Bacteria; phylum Pseudomonadota; class Gammaproteobacteria; order Beggiatoales; family Beggiatoaceae; genus QNES01. The sequence continues at coordinate 2,397 of JAGLHR010000149.1, forward strand.
GTCCGTTCTAAATTGGTGCAAATTGACCCCGATGCCCAAGTCCAAACGGGACCAGGTTTGCCACAATGGGATTGGCATAGTATAACGATGCGTTGGAGTGGCCCTGTCCAACAAAAGCAGTCTGTTCAGTTATGGTTGCTATCGCCTACGGTGAACTCTGTATTAAACATTTTGCGTGTGATACTGCTGGCCTTTTTAGCCACCTTTTTTATATGGGTATCTTGGGGACATAGATCAAAGCCTGTCACAAAATCAGGTTTTACAGAAAAATGTCCTGAAAAATCAATAACTAACGTTGCATTGCTATTGCTTGTTCTATTTATCGCTTTCCCTAGCTATGCTAAAGCGGATGTTCCTCAAGTTGATCTCGCACAGCAAGCAGATGTTCTTCAAGTTGATCAGGCTAAAAAAGCGGATGTTCCTCAAATTGATCAGGCACCGCAATTTGATGTCACATTAAAAAAACTGAGCTTTCCACCGCAATCATTATTAAATGAATTGCAAAATCGTTTATTAAAAGAACATTATTTATCAACACAGCCCAACTGTTTGCCCTATTGTGCTAACAGCCCGCGTCTCTTTTTGGAAATAGGGGAAAAACAATTAACTGCCCGCATGGAAATCCATAGCCATGCAGACGTTGTTGTACCATTACCTGGTATTCAATGGTTTCCACAAGAAGTGTTACTCAATGGCGAACCTGCACAAAGTTTATGGCGTGATAAAAAAGGGCAATTATGGCTCAACGTGAAAAAAGGGATTCATCAAGTGCAAATGGCAGGGCATTTGCCAAATCGCCATTCGGTGCAATTGCCTTTACCCCTCAAATCCCATTTTGTTGAAGTCAAAGCAACAGGATGGCGTGTCGAAGGTGTCCATGAAAATGGTGTCGCTGAGGATCAATTACAATTTACCCGCGAGCAAACAGACGATACACATCTACTTGCGGAACTAGAAACGGGTAATTTGCCGCCCTTTGTTCAAATTGAACGCACCTTATTATTAGGTTTAAGCTGGCAGGTGATCACGCGCGTTGTACGCAAAACGGCATTAGGCACGGCGATATTTTTAGAAATACCCTTGCTCAAGGGAGAATCTGTCACCAGTGAAGATATTCGCGTTGAAAAGGGTAACGCTTTGATTAACATTGCATCCAATCAGTCAGAAATCACTTGGATGTCAGTGCTGGATAAACAAGAAACGATCACATTGATTGCGCCCAATAACCGCTTTAGCAGTGAAACCTGGCGTTTAGATGCCAGCGCAATGTGGCATGTTGACATTGAGGGCATTCCCGTTGTACATCATCAGGCGGAAGGGCGATGGCTTCCCGAATGGCGACCTTGGCCAGGCGAAAAAGTCACTTTACAGCTTCGCCATCCAATGGGTGTAACAGGGCAAGTGTTGACGATAGATCGTAGCCAATTAATCGTGACACCTGGACAACGCACGACTGATAATAAGCTGTCATTAAGCCTCCGCAGTAGTCGTGGAATGCAGCATAAAATCACGTTGCCCGAAAAGGCAGAGTTGCAATCGGTTAAAATTAATGGCAAATCCCAACCGATACGTCAAGAGGGCCGTTTTGTCACTTTGCCTATTATGCCTGGTTCACAGCAGGTTGAGTTACAGTTTCAACTGCCTATTGGTTATCACAGACATTTTAAAACGCCCATTGTTGAGTTAGGCATAGACAGCGTTAATACGCATATTGAAATCAACATGCCGAAAGATCGCTGGATACTCTTTGTCGGCGGCAAGCCGATTGGTCCCGCTGTAATGATTTGGGGCATTTTAATTGTCATCGTTCTACTCTCAATCGGGCTGGGGCAAGTTTCACTCACGCCGCTTAACACGTTTCACTGGCTATTATTAGGCGTGGTACTCAGCCAAGTGGAAATCCCATTAATGTTATGTGTTGTGGGCTGGCTTATGATGTTAGGATGGCGGGCGCAGATGTCCCCTGACGATAAAACGGCTCTCAAATTTAACGCGATACAAATAGGGATAATTCTTCTCACAATCGTCGCTTTAAGCACTTTGTTATTGGCGATTCAAAAAGGCTTATTAGGGCATCCCAATATGCACATTGCGGGCAATGGCTCTAGTGCTTACTATTTGCGGTGGTACGAAGATCGCACTGGGGGCTTGCTACCACAGGTTTGGGTATTTTCCCTCTCAATGTGGGTATATCGTATAGCGATGTTGCTCTGGGCGTTATGGATATCATTTGCGCTGCTACGCTGGTTACGTTGGGGATGGAGTTGTTTTAGTACGCATGGCTTGTGGAAATCTTTTAAGGCATAGGAGAATTTCATTTACTTTAGCTTTGTATTTTGGAGTACA
>JAGLHR010000015.1 GCA_023143415.1 Thiomargarita sp.
TAAAGCGTTGTACTCCAAAGAACAAAGCTAAAGCGTTGTACTCCATTTAAAAAAAATTGTATCCTATCAAAATTTGGTGGTATCTCTTAATGTAGGGTGGTTTCGAGGCTAAAGTTTTTTTAAAGAAAAAACTTTAGCCTCGAAGAGATTTAGTTTTTTTTCAAAAAACTAAAACTTCGAATAGTCTGCTAAAGCAGACTATCCGAATTAGCTGGCTTTAGCCTTGATATAAATCTCAAGGCTGAGTAGTCACGTTAAATTTAGTGTTGGAATTTTTTTGATGTGATTTAAAAGTCTATAATGCAGTCGTTTGCCCCAATAAAATTAAGGCAGCCTGACAAACATCGGCAGGTGTTTTACTCTCAATAAGGGCATAAAGAACTTCTTCAACCACTTTTTTTTCAATATTGCGGGTAATAAATACAATTTGTGAACGCCGCTCGTCAGTTGGCCAAGCATCTAATGTGCTGGGAGGCTGGAAGATATGTTGAACACCTTGAATAACAACGGGCAAATCAGTTTCATAAGTATAAGCAATCCCCTTAACTCTAAGTAAATCATTACCACGCAAGCGGGTTAATTGTTGTATCCATCGTTCTAAGGTAAGCCAATGTAGCGGCTCTCTGTGTTCAATACAAAATGTTTTGATATAAGCAGCATGTTGGTGGGAGGTGGTTACACGTTCTGTATCCTCTTTATTTTTATGGTAAATATCTGCTTTTAGCCATTGTTCTACATCAATCTGTTGGGTTTGAAGATTATAATGGGCTGTATTAAATAAAATCGCCGCATCAATGCTTTGTTGATTAAGATTAACTTGATGTATGAGAGCAGTAGGATTGATGCGGCGCAAGCGTTCTTTTAAGTTTTCAAGTTTCTCTTCGTCAATCAAATCAACTTTAGTCAATATAAGATGATTTGCCAAAGCGACTTGTTTAACAGATTCATCAAATTCATCAAGTTGTTGTAAACAGTTTAAAACATCGACAGTAGTGATAACCGCCTCTAAACGATAATGGGCAACGATAAACGGATCATTTATTAAGGTTCGTAAAATCGGGGCTGGATCTGCCAATCCTGTGGTTTCTATAAGTATTTGTTCAAAAGCGTTCATTTCTTGACGCGCTTGCTTGTGAAATAAATCTTCTAAGGTATTGAGCAAATCAAGGCGCACAGAACAACACACACATCCCCCTTCCAATATCATCATATCTTCAGTGGTTGCTTTAACCAACAAATGGTCAACACTGATTTCACCAAATTCATTGATAATCACAACGGTTTTTTGCATCCCTGGTTGACGCACTAATTGATTAAGCAAAGTGGTTTTACCACTACCAAGAAACCCCGTTATCAAATGGATGGGTAAGCGACGATGCGAATTTTCTTTCGGTAAAATTTTCATGTTCGCCTACTTTTCCTTCAGTTTTTTCATAAATTCCTTGTCAGGATAAATATGTGAATCTCCCGTTTTTAAAATGTCAGAAAACATACCATCTGGCACCTTTGGATAACTGTCATAATGATAAAGAAGGCATTTTTTCTGAATTTCTTTATCCATATTATTAATTAAATCAGATAGATGGGGATGTACACCAGATGGAATGGGCGACGTTTCACAATCCATATAAATGATGTCAGCTCGCTTATAGTGTGATTCTAACTGCGTAGGTACGAGAGAAGAAATATCTGTTGGCATCAATACATTATAACCACTGGAATGTTGCAAATTAATACCATAACTGGGCATTTCTTCCGAGCTAGAAATGACGTGCATTGCAAAGATAGGGGTTAAACTCCAATACCCTTCGCCATCCAAAAATATATGCGATTTCGTTTCCCCATTTTTCTGTTTACCAAGGAGATGAATATCAAAGTAAGTTTCAAGGCAAACATGAGGCACACCTTGTAAAGTATCTAAGCCTGGTCCGACTGCTCTTTTCAAGGGTTTAAGCACTTTTTTATGGATAAACAGGTCCAGCTTAGCACAGCCAGGCGGCACAGCCCACCATTCCTGCTCAAAAAATAGTTTATTGGCAATCAATTGATTATTAAGCCATTTTTTTTTGGCAGGTGTATAAAAGGGGTTAAAAAATGTTGTCAGTGCCAGATATTCTATGCCACCAATATGATCATTATGAGGGTGTGAAATATAAATACCATCAATATCCGCCGAAGTTAAACCCACCTCTTTTAAAGCATGTCTAACATCGCCCCCAGCATCAATGAGTAAACGATATGGCCTTCCCCCTTTTTTACTTGGCATATCAAATTCAATCAAAAAATTAGATTGCCATCTGGGTTTATAAAAAAGCTGACTCAATTGATCAATTTCAGCAGTAATAAGCTCTTCAGAGACTTCTTTAAAATCAGGTGAACGAGCCATTTTCAAAATCAGTTCTCGAACCTGTTTTGTGGGAATAACCTCCTCATACTTCCCAGCGGCAAAGGCAGAATGAACACCTATTGCTATTATTTTCATTTTTTTTCTCCGTATTTTAATTTATGGAGTTCGAGATATTAGTTTTTTTTCAAAAAACTAATACCTCGAAAACGCTTCAGCTTTGGCAACTTAGGAATGAGACTTTAATAACTTCCAAAACCTTTGAGCCAAACCTGACAGGTTTCCAAAACCTGTCAGGTTTAGTTTCGTGTATTATTCAATTCTCATTCCTTAATATCACAGTTCCAAAGCTAAAGCAAATGTACTCCAAAACCAAAGCGTTGAACTCCAAAATCAAAGCTAAAGCATTCAAGGCTCTCTATTCCAAAACCTACGTTCAAGTTTTTATCAAAAATCTTCAAAAAACGGCTCAAAATTATGCCGAAGGAAATTCCACAATAAATGTTGCTCCCTTTCCCAATTCCGTTTCGCACCACACATTACCCTCCATGACATTAACTAATTTTTTTACGATGAATAAACCCAACCCTGTCGAATGTTCATCGCCACTAGGACGCGGTGTTAAACGGGCAAATTTACCAAATAATTGACTATGATCAGCCTCACTAAGCCCAGGCCCTTCATCTTGTATTTCACAACGTACCCTATTATTTTCCGTTTTGAGAATACGGACAGTGATATTTTTACCCTGCTGTGAATATTTAACCGCATTTGAGATGAGATTATCCAACACCTGATGTGTAGCATTTTCATCTATCAAAGCTCTATATTTTCCTTCCGGGAATTGAAATTGCAATGTGATATTTTTCGCTTTTGCAGGTTCAATATAATCATTGACAACGCCTTGCAAAAGAAAGAAGAGATCATAAGGATTCACTGATAAATTCATCTTACCAGACTCAATCGCATTAACATCTAATAGATTCTTGATTAAAGCAAACATTTTATGTGCACTGATTTCAATCATCAGTGAAAACTCAATTAATTTCCGTTTAGGAAAATCATCAAAAGAAGTCTTAATCAAATTTGCCAACGATTGAATGGACGATAAAGGATTTTTAAGATCATGCGCTGCAATGCCCAAGAACTCATTTTTATCCTTATTAAGTTGGGTTAACTGTTCATTAAGGTTGACAAGCACCACATTTTTTTGCTGAAGTTCGCGGGTGCGATCAAGCACTTTTTCCTCCAGATTTTGCCGATATGACTCAATTGTCATAATATTTGAATAAGCACGTAAACTAGCTGTCATCACAGTAAACAGTTTTTGATCCGTCAACTCTGTCTTATTTTTGTAATCGTTAATGTCATATTTCACGATCACTTCCTTTTCAGGTGCATAACCCGGCTGTCCTGTGCGTAGGATAATACGAACAAAGTCATTCTGTTGCTCTTCACGTATATATTCCACTAACGTCAAGCCAGCATCAATGGTTTCCATTACCACATCCAAAAGTACAACCGCCACATTAGGGTGTTGTTGAAATAAAACCTTAGCCTCTTTTGCAGAATAGGCACTAATAAATTTTAACTTTTTGTCTTCATAAACATAATCGTCCAATACAAAGCGCGTTAATTGATGAACATCCTCCTCATCATCAATAATCATGACTTCCCACACATCTTGAGGAAAAACTTTCTCTTCATCCTCATCAGCAAATAAGTCATCATCCTCCGAAAAAACGATGTCATCCTGAGCAAACAATTCCTCGTCGTCTTTAAAAATTTCTTTATCGTTCATAATTTTTTCCGTATTTAGTTATTAGCGATCAATTATCAGTTCATGCTCGCTATTTTTAATCCTATTATTCACAATTATTCTGATAACTGGGAAAAGCCACAACAAATGTTGAACCCTGCCCTAATTGACTTTTACACCACACCTTGCCATTCATTTTTTCAACTAATTTTTTGACAATAAATAAGCCTAAGCCAGTTGAATGTTCATCTCCCGTCGGTTTTGGTGTTAAACGACTGAACTTCTTAAATAATTTTGATAAATCATCCTCATTTAAACCTGGTCCCTCATCTTGTATTTCACAAAATACATTATCCTCTTTTTTGAAAAGGCGAACAATCACACGTTTGCCGTATGGTGAATATTTAATCGCATTTGAAATAATATTTTCCAACACCTGGCACGTTGCGAGTTCATTTGTCAAAATCAGGCACTCTTGTTCAGGAAATTGAAATTGCAGTTGAATATTTTTTGCATTCGCCCGTTCAAAATAATTTCTCACAACAAATTGCACTGTTTCACATAAATCCAATTTATTAACTGAAAACGTTATGCCGCCACTTTCAATCGCATTAACATCAAGTAAGTTTGTGATTATTTCATACATTTGCTGCGAACTTGTTGTGATTATCCGCGCATACTCAATAATTTCTGTGAAAGAATCTTCTACATACGGTTCATTCAGAGATGTTTGAATCAGATCAGCTAACCCTTGAATGGCTGATAATGGATTTTTCAAGTCATGTACAGCAATACTTAAAAACTCATTCTTTTCATGATTAAGTTTAATTAAGTTATGGTTTAATCTAATAAGCTCTTTATTTTTTAACTGAATTTCACGAGTACGGGCGACCACTTTTTCTTCCATCAACTGCCGATACGATTCAATTGTCATTATGTCAGAATAAGTGCGTAAACAGGCAACAGTTGTGGTAATAAGCCTTTGACGACTCAACTCCGTTTTATTAGCATAATCGTTGATATCGTATTTAACAATAACTTCTTCTTCAGGAGCATAGCCAGGTTGCCCTGTACGTAAGATAATACGGACAAAGCGATTTTTAAGTTTTTCTCGTATATAGCGTACTAATTGTAATCCGGCATCATTGCTTTCCATAACAACATCCAAAAAGATGACAGCAATATCTGGATGTGTTTGGAGAAATGCCTTAGCTTCTTCAGCAGAATAGGCACTGAATAGTTTTAATGGTTTACCCTGATATATAAAATGACCTAATAGTAAAATACTCACCTGATGGATATCTTCCTCATCATCAACGATTAATATTTTCCACCCCTCTTGTGACGCAACATCGACAGAAAATAATGCACCATTGATTGAAGATTTTGAAACCACCTTCGAGGCTAAGTTTTTTTGAAAAGAAACTTTAGCCTCAAAACTATTCTTTGCACTCTGTTCTTCGTCTGGAAACAACGGAGACTCATCAGCATCATCCTCTCGTGCAAAAAGCACACCGGGAAACAACGGAGACTCATCAACGTCATCCTGTAAAAAATTCTCATTCAAGGATTTATGGGCAGCAGATAGTGTATCTTCTTGGAATAGTGGCTTACCTTTTTGAAGAGTCATAGATTATTCTCCATTCAGATTATAGATAGGGCTAATCTATAGATAATATCATAAGTTATAAAAAAATTATTTAAAACCGTTGACATGACAATTCATTTAAAATTTATTTAAATTAAATTAATTAACTTAATTATTTAATAAATTGTAACTACTCAGCCTTGAAATGCGAATGGGGTACATTCGAGGCGAAAGTTTTTTCTTTAAAAAACTTTCGCCTCGAAAAACGCTTTAGCTTTGTTGCTTGTTGGAGTAGTACATTCACATTTCAAGGCTGAGTTACGATTTTAAAGCATTTTATGAACCATTAATTCGCATAAATCATAAAGCAGCTAAAGTTTTTTTTCAAAAAAACTTTAGCTGCTTCGTCAATTTATTAAAAAAATTTTGATAAACCTCTTGACATACTTTTTTTAGCTGGTAAAATGGTCACAATTCAAATCAGCGGGAATAGCTCAGTTGGTAGAGCACAACCTTGCCAAGGTTGGGGTCGCGAGTTCGAGTCTCGTTTCCCGCTCAAATTTCATCAAAATAAGATGATAACAGATTAACTGGCTGAGTGGCAGAGTGGCTATGCAGCGGCCTGCAAAGCCGTGTACGTCGGTTCGATTCCGTCTTCAGCCTCCAATAATTATTAAGCATAAGCCCGGGTGGCGAAATTTGGTAGACGCAAGGGACTTAAACTAATTTGAGCACCTAAGGCGAAATCTTTAGGTGAATGGAGTCAAATTCGGTGAAACCTTTAAAATGGCAACGTCGAGCTAAGCGTAAGTAGAAGGATTAAGGGCCCTCCCTTTATATACTTATAGAAAGTGTAGAGGCCATACGGCTCCTGCCTGACTAAATTTCCCCCATCGCTTGTACAAATTCGAGATTTAAGTTTTGAGGTTTCCGTTTTTCTTCAAAAAAAACGCTTTAAAAAACGTTAGCCTCGAAAAACGTTTTTAGAAACAAGGTTTCTCACATTGTACAAGTTGTTTTTATTATAGGGAATTTAAAGGCAAAGAAATGGTCCAGACCACAAACTTATGTTATATTGATATTTTTCAATTAACATAAGGCAGCGAAAGCTGTAGTTGGTAAGAAAATCCCTCGGTGGAAACACTGTACCGGTTCGAGTCCGGTCCCGGGTACCATTATCCCCTTCTGTGGGGTGGCAAACGAGACTTGATAGATTTCCATGTACACCACACATTTTGGGCTGAAGGCAGCACCGTTTTCTATCACGCCGGATCCGCACTATCTCTACTTGAGTGTGCGTCACCGTGAAGCTCTGGCACATTTATTGTATGGTGTCAATGAAGGGCCAGGTTTTGTATTACTCACAGGTGAAGTCGGCACAGGTAAAACAACGCTATGTCGCAGCTTGATTGAACAACTCCCTGAGACAGTGGATGTTGCCTTATTGCTCAATCCACGTCTCTCCCCGATGGAGTTGCTGAGTGCCTTATTCGATGAATTAAGAATTAGTCACGATCCGCAACATTATACCCCCAAAGATTATATTGACACGCTTAGTAGCTACTTATTAACCGCGCATTCCGTCAATCGTCGAACAGTGCTTATTCTTGATGAAGCACAAAATCTGACGATAGAAGTACTAGAGCAAGTGCGGTTATTAACCAATCTGGAAACATCAAACCAAAAATTGTTACAAATTATTTTGGTTGGTCAACCAGAGTTAAACAAGCTGATAAAGCGCAATACTCTTCGCCAGTTGGCACAACGCATTACGGCACGTTATCATCTGTTGCCCCTTTCTTCAAAAGACACCAAGGCTTATATTAATCATCGATTAGCGATAAGTGGTGCGCGTAGTCCCCTCTTTACAAATGCCGCGATACGCCTCGTCTATCGTCATTCTGCTGGTGTTCCCCGTTTGATTAATATTATTTGTGATCGTGCCTTGTTAGGCGGATATGTTAATAATAAAAATCAAATAGATAAGCATATTGTCCATAAAGCAATACAAGAAGTGCGTGGCGAAAGTCTCAATAGTCGGCATTCGTCGTTGACGGGCTGGTTAATTGGTACGTTGGCAACCGCTTTGCTTTTTGGTGTATTAATGTGGGGATGGCACTCTCTTCCTGAAAAATCTTTTTTCAAAAATTTATTCATCTCGCCCGTTTCTTTATCATCAGAATCATCAGAAGTGCTGCCTCAAGAAGTCACCATTGTACCTCCAGAACACGTACCTGTAGTAGAAAAACCAGTAAAGCCAATTGTTATACCCACTGAGCCACCGCAAAATTCACCTGTTGAACCGCCAAAATTATTGGAATTATTGGAAAAAACCAGTACGGAATCTGCTTTTATCACGCTATTTAATCTTTGGAAATTGGACTATACAAGTCTGGAGGGTGAAAAGGCTTGTCAACGTGCTTCGACGCAAGGTTTAGCCTGTTTATTAAGAACGGGTACATGGAAGGATATTCGCTATTTCAATCGTCCTGTCGTACTTGAATTGGTGACGGCTAATGGAAAACAACATCATTTAATTGTGCGGTATTTGCAAGATGATGTGGCAACTTTAGTCATTTCTGGGCAAACTTATGAGTTTTCCACTGAAAAAATCAATGATTTTTGGTTAGGACAATTTTTACTACTTTGGCAACCGCCAATGTTGCCCGTGCCACTGATAAGGGTAGGTGTCACTAATGATGCTGTTCTTTGGATAAGAAAACATTTAAATATCATTGAAGGACGTAGCAATGCCCTTGAGACTTTTGAGACCACATTATCGCCGCGATTTGACGTTGTATTAAAGCAACGAGTCATTGCATTTCAGCGTAAATATAAATTAGGTGCTGATGGCATTGTTGGTGAGGAAACAATGTTGGCATTACAAGCATTGTCAGGCATTGGAAATCCGCTGCTTTATCAAATTAAAGCGGCTTCATCAGATTAAAATTTTCCGTAATTACTTCAGTCTTAGGTGTTGCTCACGCAAAGGCGTAAAAGGATTCAATTTGAGTTTTTTGAAGAAAAACTTGAATGACAATATTCATCATTTCGTCCAGGTGATTTTTGATTCCTTTGCGTCTTTGCGTGACATTCCCTTATGAAATAAGGAAATAGCTCATTTTAAATGGAGTTTTTGTAACTACTCAGTCTTTTGATTAGCCAAGAGTTAAAACCTCGAAAAACTAAAACCTCGAATGCTAAAAGCTAAAGCAGGTTCAGCTAAATAACTCAGGAATCTTTATATCCTTTAGCTTTCTGCCTTGAAATTGATTTCAAGGCGGAGTAGTTACGAGTTTTTATTTCATGTTCCTAAAACCTCGAATCCAGTTGCAAACCCAATTCAGTGCGCGATACAAACCTAACTGTGGGCGCGTTTAGCACGAACTTGATAATGACTAATAAATTTCACAATTTCTTGATAGGGAAATTTTTCTATGCTTCCCAATTGTTCCAATGCTTGTGTAACTAAAGCGTCAATATCTTTGATTTGTTTAGTTTCAAAACCTTCTTTTTTTGTATCAAAAGTTTCTTTTAAAACTAACACAGATTGCAAGCCAATTAATCCACCACATTGCACTTTCATTGCTTTAGCGTGAGGTTGTGGAACAACCAAGCGTACTGTTTTAATGGCAAACCGAGCATTTTGGTATAACTGTTCAAGCAATATAATACACCGTGCTTGCGCCGTTGCTGATAAACAAGCCGCCGTTTCACGTTCAGCAATATTTAAACGTTGACATTTTGTGCAGCAAAAACTACTAAAAATAGCCTTCTCAAATGGGCAAGGGTGTTGATTAAGTTGTTTGCGTACTTGCTGAAATTCGCGTTCATCCATAATGATTATTTGGGATAATCGGGAAAAAAGAACCTGATTTTTTATTCATAATTAACAATTAAACATTTATTTCCACAGTTTTATCGTTTTATCCTCGCTACCCGAAGCTAAGATACCTTTTCCATCAGGATCGAAAGCCACAGATAAAATGTGACCCCAATGTCCCTTTAAAGTACGAAGTTTTTTGCCTGTTTCAACTTCCCATAATTTAATCGTTTTATCTAAGCTACCTGAAGCGAGGAGATAACCGTTTGAACTGAATGCCAGTGTTGTTACTGCTGAACTGTGTCCTTTCAAAACCCGAATTTTTTTACCTGTCTCTATGTTCCATAATCGGATGGTACGGTCCAAACTGCCCGAAGCAATGATTTTTCCATCAGGACTGAAAGCGATGGCATTTAACCAACTTCTATGTCCTTTCAGGGTTTTTATAATTTCACCTGTATGTGGATTCCACAGTTTAATTGTTTTATCCCAACTGGCGGTGGCAAGTATATTTCCCTCTGGGCTGAATACAATAGAGGAAATATTGCGTCTATGTCCTTTAAAGGTGCGTATTTTTTTACCCGTTTTCACTTGCCATAAATGGATTTTTTTATCCCAACTCGCCGAGGCTAAAAGTTGACCATTAGAATTAAAAGCAATAGAAGTCACCGAATTTTCATGTCCCTGCAAAGAACGCAGTAACTTATTTGTTTTCATATTCCACAATTTGATGATTTTATCTTCACCACCTGACGCAAGAATTTTTCCATCTGGGCTAAAGGCAAGTGAAGTGACCCAAAAATTATGTGCTTTGAAAGAGTGGAGTAATTCGCCTGTATTTACTTTCCAAAGTTTGATAGTTTCATCTTCACTGCCTGAAGCGAGGATATCTCCAGTGGGGCTGAAGGTAACTGAGGTGACGTTGCGCTGATGCCCAAATAGAGTGCGTAAGACTTTACTGGGTAAGTGGTATAAAGAATTGGACTTTGTGTGAGGTGACAAATTATCTGCCAGGGTATTTTGTCCTTGGCATATCATTAAACTGACAAGAATTATAATAGGTTTGATACTTATGTTCATCACATTTTTTTTAAATGCAAAGTTTTTAGTACAATGGATTGTAACTACTCAGCCTTGAAATGCGAATGGAGTACATTTGCTTTAAGACTTAGTTACAATGGATTTTAGAATTTGAAAACGATTTCAATGTGTATAGAGAGTAAACCATTCAGTATTATATGTCAGTTTTATTGGAATGTCATTAAAAATTTTATGAAGAATAATGCCTTCGATCTTAGGAATGAGGATTTAATAATTTCCGAATTTTGAACAGCCAAGCCTGACAGGTATTAGTTTAGTGACGAGGTTTTAGTTTTTTTGAAGACTAAAACCTCGTCGGGTATTATTGATATATCATTTCTAAGTAAAAACTTTATTCGAGATTTTAGTTTTTATTCAAAAAACTAAAACCTCGAATCGACTCGAAAATCAAGTGTGCGTATTGAACCTATAATTCAAATTGTTATCTGGAACCGCATGATTTTACTGATGCTTTGATGGTGGCATTTGATCAAGTCGAATTTTTTATTTGCTTCAAAATTTTTTCTGCTTCATCACCGTCCACCTCTTGTCCATGAATATTTTGCAAAGGCTGGTCAAAATCATTCCAGCCCTTCACGCCCGTTTTTAGCGATTTGACTGATTGAAAACCCATCTTATGTATCATCGTATGGGTGGCAAGGACGCTAGAAAGACCAGCATGGCAAACCACCACCACATCTTTATCTCGCGCTGTGACCAGTTTTGGCTGTGTTTCGTAAGAGGATTCTAAAATACCCCGTGGGACATTGATAGAACCTTTAATATGTAAGGTATCAAATTCATGAGGCTCACGTACATCAATTAAAAGCGGACTCTGTTCGCTTTCCATGAGGTTTTTTAAATCCCAAGGAAACACTTCATCGACTGTGTCTAAGCAGTCGTTAACAAGTTCTCGAAAACTTTTCATAGCTACATTATATCTGTTATAAAATTAAAGCGGTTTTTCAATTTGATATTATTCTTGAACAACCTTGAATGAAAAGAAAAACTAACTTTGTTGCCAAGCATAATACGTTCCTATCACTAAAAAGTGAGTTTGTTAAATTGTAACTACTTAGCCTTGAAATGCGAATGGAGTACATTCGAGGCGAAAGTTTTTTTTCAAAAAAATCAAACCTCAAATGCTTTAAAACTGAGTAGTTACGTTAAATTAACGTATTAAGGAATGAATGTTATATGATATATGTCAATATATTACAATATTCTAATATTGTTGGAATTGATTTCTTAATTTGTACAGTGCGTCTGTTCTAACTAACCTGAGTTCGACAGAAGAACAATTATAAGTATTTGTATTCTTTATGAATTTAAATCACATCAGAATTCGATTCGATTCGAGGTTTTAGTTTTTCTCCTTGTACAGGACATTTTTTATTGTTTGATCGAAGCTAAAGTTTTTGTACTCAGCGGTTAGGCTTGAAATTGATTTCAAGGCGGAGTAGTTACAAGTTTTTTTGCAAAAAACTTTCGCCTCGAAATTCAGAATTTTCAGAATATTCGAGTCGAGCCTAAAGTCTTTCTTCAAAAAACGGAAACCTCGACTCTCGAATAGAATTTTCAGAATTAAAAATCAAGTGAGTTTTCGAGTCGAGGCTAAAGTTTTTTTCTTTAAAAAAAACTTTAGCCTCGAAAGTTTTTTGAAGAATAACTTGAACCTCGAATTAACATAACTGATGTGACGCAAAGCGATTCTATTCGAGCTTAGAAATCTAGGCTAAAGTTTTTTCTTCAAAAAAACTTTAGCCTAGATTCGATTTTTTTGTTCTGAATCAGAATTTC